>NZ_JASAUT010000036.1:0-81888 GCF_029952935.1 Bradyrhizobium sp. Mp19
CCTCATGCGCGGCGGCGGCTCGACTGTGACGGAGACCGGTGGCGCCGCTATGCTGGCGCTAAAGGACATACGGACTTCCCTCTCATCGATGAGAACGCTGGACAGCTCGGCAGAGGTTGGGACTCAAGGTGAGAGTGAGAAAGCCAAGGAAGGCAGCCGCCGACGGGGCAGTGATAGCGACGCGGGCATGCAATGGCCGCGGGCCCCGAGGCGACTGCAGTCGCAAGACCGGTCAACAAGGTACCCGAGCGCGGGACAGTGATAACGACGCCGGCATGCCAAGACGGCGGGGCCCGCGGGCGAGTGCCTCCGGCGAGCGACACATGATGGCGCGCGGGGGATCGAAGCCGGATGGCCGAGACGCCACGCGGCTCGGTTCACGAGGGCCCGCCGCGGCGACGGCCGCACGCGCGCAAACTAAATCCTGAGAAGACGCGGGGTTCAGGGAATCCGGATTTCCTCCCGAGCCTTGGTTTCCGCGTCATAGATTCTCACCTGAAGCCTTGGAAAACGCTTCTTGAGCTCTTCGCCACCTGCCCTGGCGCCGGCCTGGGTTGAGAATTCGACTTTCAACCGGCCATCCACTTCGAGCCCGTAACCCGAAGTTGGCAATTTAGGAGTGGCTGCAACCATGTCGTCCCCGTCGTGCAATGAAGGCAATCGAGGGCGATTTGGTAACGTGAGTCGCCCGAACCAGGCCAGCGTCACTTCCGCCAACAACCGGATTGTCCGCCTGTATCAAGGATGCGCGTTCGCATCGTCCGAGCAGGAGGACGGCTTACCATTCGCCCGGACGCAGGCGCGATAGAGCCACGGCTCCACATAGCTCCCCTTCCAGATACCTCGACCGGCGCGCTCTGCGTCCTGCTGAGCTGCGTCATATCTGCCCTTCGAGTATCGAGGCCAATCCAGTGCAAGGCCACTGCGCACAAGCCATTCCCCGAGATCGGCACCGCCGACCGAACAGGTCCCCACCGTCCGACCATATGGATCGAGGCTGAGCGGTATGCAGTCGACCGATCGTCGGCCGATACAGGCGTCGAGGTCGTTTGCCGCCGGCGCGCCACAGCGATACTGAAGACTGTCCTCGCCGCGGCAGAGCTGGCTGCTCTCCGGCGCGTCAATTCCCCGGAGACGGATGCGCTCGTCGCGTTCATCGTCAGCTTAGGCTGGCTTCTGATCGGCCGAACTGTCGTACCTCATGGATGTGACTCAAGCTTGGTCTCAGCGCTCTCCCGGGCGCTAGGGCCTTTTCTTTGGGCGACATCTCGTCACCGGGATTCTACGGAATCCACCTCTACGTCATTGGGCGCTAACTTTGCTCTTGCCGGGGCTAGATTTCATTCCGAAGCAATTTTCAAATTTCCGGTAGAGGGGCCGTCTCGCGACACGGCCCCTTTTCATTTGGCCCTCGCTGGGGCCGTTTCTTTGGTGCAAGAAAATGCCCGCCATCGCGGCGGGCTTTCGGATTAGGCGGCTTTCTTTAGCCTGTGGTTGCTTGGGTCCGTGCCATCGATGATGGCGCTGGCGGAGCTGTGCCCTGTATGCACCACCCAGAAATCTCTGTGACTTTGGTATCAGTCGGTAACCCAAGCATCTTGACCCGCTCGACGGCCCCTTAAGGCCGATTGCGGGGTATTCCGGGCTCGCGCCATGGTGGCGTCGACTTGCCGTTTCTCTTAAGGGCGTTGCCCGCTCGTGGTATGACCGGATCTGACGAAGAGGCCGCCAACTGAGGCGGCCTTACTATTGAGCGGCCCCAGCAACTTTGGGGGCATGGGGGCCGTTGCTGGGGCCATCTACCGAGCCCGATGCTCCGAGCCAGGTTTGTGAAAGGCTACTGCTGGCCAACTGGCCAATCTTTTCGCTGCGTCCACGATCTGAGTTTGAGAGTGGATTTCTAGCTTCCTAAGCAAGCGAAGGCGCTGAACCGATACCTGCGCTTCGGTGCCGCCGATCTGCACGGCAATCTCAGCATCGCGCCGCCCGAGAGCCATGCGTCTCAGGAGCTTCTTTTCACGCGGGCTCAGTATCAGCGCCGTCACGGCGCGAACATCACTATGCCGACGATGATGAGTGGACTTAGTCCGAACAGAACAATGCAAGCGCCTTTAAGTATGTCACTGCCCATGACACAACCCCTACGGTTGGGGGTTGAAATCCTATTCCCGAATGCCGGATGGCCGCTAGTGCAATTTGTGCCATGGCAAAGCGCCGTGAGGTGGTAAATAGCTGGTTCTCGGAGCATATTAGCCTTTATGAGACCGTGGCTAAAAATGGCGCTGATGGTTTTCGGCTTGTGCGCAGGCTGGATGGTCGTTGGTCTATTGACCGTCGACGACGACGACGAATTCCACCAAGTCATCGCGGTATACAAACCGCGCTAACTGGGGGACTGGCACTCCGTTCACCCACGGAGAACCCCGGACACCGTCGCTGTTCCGCTCGTTGAGCTAAATCAAGAACGGATGGCGTCCCATGGAAACTGATGGGGCCAGAACATCCAATGGCGCTCTCGGTGGTCCTATTGAGAACAGCGGCCAAGCTACGGTTTCCGTTCGCTTAATCCGAACTAGGACACTCCCAAAATCAGCTTAGGACACCGGGGCTTAAATACGGACGGCACCGCTTGACTCCATGAGAACAAAATAAGAACATGAGCCATCGACGGTCAACCCGGAAACAAGACCAATGTCCTCGGTTTCCAAGCCGAACGAACAGGACGATGGACTTGAGGCTGCCGTCGACCAGGCGATCGCTGTTTGCGGCGGCGATCTGCGCGCGACCATTCGTGCCCAGATCGTTGCGAACAATTTCCTGGAAGCCGAGATTGTAGAATTGAGAAAGGCAGTTTCGCACGCCTTCACGCGGGGGCGGTTTCGGACCCACACGGGATAGACGACGCCGGATGTGCAATCTCTATTCGATCACGACCAACCAGGCGGCGATCGCCGGCCTGTTCAGGCACATGAATCGCTATGTCGGCAATCTTGCGCCGATGCCCGGTGTGTTTCCAGACTACCCTGCACCGGTGATCCGCAATGCCAGCGACGCCGCGGAAATGATGCTGATGCGCTGGGGCATGCCTCCTCCACCCAAGACCGGGGGGCCGCCGGTGACCAACATCCGCAACACCTCCTCGCCGCACTGGCGCGGCTGGCTGAAGCCGGAGCATCGCTGTCTCGTGCCGGCGAACAGTTTCGCGGAGTACGCCCCCGAGCCAAATCCCGAGACCAAGAAAAGAGACGTCGTCTGGTTCGCGCTCGAGCAAAGCCGGCCGCTGTTCTGTTTCGCCGGGATCTGGACCGAGTTCAGAGGCGACCGCGGCACCAAGTCGAAGCCGATCCCCGGCCCTCACCTCGTCTACGGCTTCCTGACGACGTCGCCCAATGCGATTGTCGAGCCGATCCATCCAAAGGCAATGCCTGTCATCCTGACCACCGCGGAGCAGCGTGATGTCTGGATGCGCGCTTCCTGGGATGAGGCGAAGGCGCTGCAGCGCCCCCTGCCCGATGATCTGCTGCAGATCGTAATGCGTGGCCCTGATAAGGAGGACGTCACGGCCGCCCCCTTGAACTCTAGACCGCAGGTCAGCCACCGCCGCTACGGCTCTTGATCCACAGGGCCATTGCACCGACCAAGGCCGTCAGCACTCCACTCCACCAGATCGAGCGCGGCCGCGCGGCGCTGATCGAACTGAGGTACAGAAATGCTCCGAGCACGACACCATAGTGCTTGCGAAACTCACCGCTTCTGCGAGCGATTTCGACGAGGTCCGAAGACCTGACTTGCGGATCTGCCATCACGACCACCTAACCGTCCGAAGGCACCATGATAAAAGTGAGTTGGGTGTTTCGTCGAGTCTTATTTCGTCTTTTCCGAATTTTGTGATCGAGGCGCGCCCGGTTGCTGCGCGAGAGATCAAAGCCGCTAGGCCGTGACGCGAAGCGGCACGGTCACGAGAGCCGCCCGCATCCGCCGGCGCTCAAAACTGCTCCATCACCAGGCCAATTTCACGCAAGGCCTTCTCTTTGCCGGGTGCCGGCAGTGAGCCGGGACCTATCCACAGGCGCAACGATGCCGGTTCCGGCTTGATCGGATAAGCTTGCCCGCCGCCACAAGGCCCCACCCCGATCACGCTCGATAATGACCGTTCAACCGACCCTCGCTGAGACCGCCGCCATGCTGGAACAGTCGCCCGACTACCGGGTGCTGCGACGGCTGGTTCCACGCGCCGAATTCACGCCACACGGACAGCCAGAGAAGACCGCGATCCTGCTCGATGTCGAAACCACCGGCCTCGATACCACCAAAGACGAGATCATCGAGCTCGGGATGGTCAAGTTCAGCTATCTTGCCGACGGCAGAATCGGTCGGGTCATCGACACCCTTAGCGGCTTCAACCAACCGTCGATCGCAATTCCCGCCGAGATCACCGCGCTGACCGGCATCACCGATGAGATGGTTGCTGGTCACAGTCTCGATGAGGACCGCATCAACGCGTTCGCTTCCGAGGCGGTCATCGTCATCGCACACAATGCCGGTTTCGATCGCAAGTTCATGGAGCGTTACGCGTCTTTGTTCGCGCACAAGGCCTGGGCCTGCTCGGTCAGCGAGGTCGAATGGCGCAGCCACGGCTTTGAGGGATCGCGCCTGTCCTATCTTTTGATGAAAGCCGGGCTGTTTCATGAGGCGCACCGGGCGGTCGACGACTGCCAGGCGCTGCTCGAGATCCTGGCGATGGCCCTGCCCGAGCTCAATCGCACCGTGCTCTCGGTGCTGCTCGAGCGCGCCCGCCGCAAGACGGTCCGGGTCTGGGCCGAGCAGTCGCCCTTCGAACTCAAGGACGAGCTCAAGCGGCGCGGCTACCGCTGGAGCGATGGTGCCGATGGCCGGCCGCGGTCTTGGTACATCGACGTCGATGATGGCCATCAAGCTGCCGAAATCAAATACTTGCAGGAAACGATCTATCAACGGGACGCCGGAATCCGAACCGAGATCCTGACTGCGTTCGACCGCTTTTCCGCGAGGATCTGATCCTCTACCCCGCTCAAGCGGTCGCATGCTTATCGCGCGATGCGGCTGAGTCCGCCAACAGGGATCCACGACGTCCCTAAGACTTTAGTCACATCGGCATTGATCTCGCCCTCTGGTCGCGCTTGGTGTCCCGATCGCTGGGGGAAATCAAGAATTAGACTTTTGAGTGTCGCCGCCGCCTGCGCAGTGCTTGCTGGCTGCGCCGCATCCAAGCAGGACGTCGTAGCAAGGCTCGGTGATCAATACATCGGCCAGAACATCGATAGACTTGTGGTGCAGTTCGGGCCGCCAACCAGCACATTCAGAATGAACAGCGGCCAATCATCCTATGTCTGGCAGCTCTCAGCCGTGACCGATATTGCAACGGATCGAGGCTGGGGCACCGCGAGCACGCGCTATTGCACGGTAAGCGTGATCGCCTCGCCGACCGGAATTGTCGAACAACTCAATACCGAAGATTCGAATGCCGGACATGGCCTCGGTGGAGTCGTCGGCATGTATGGCAGCATTTGCGGCCAACGCCTGGGAATGAAGCCCCAAGGCTAGCAGTCCATCAGCCGGCGATTCCGAAAGCAGTTGCCCCGTCTTACCCGACAATAAGCTTCGGAGCATTACGATTCGGCCGAGTGTTGGCACCCGCTTCCGTTCGCTCGCATTTCACCCTAATTCCTCGGCACCTTAGAGAGGAAATCTCCACCTTTTGAGCCCTAGCTTACCGCTACCCTTGAAGGTCACTGACATGCGGGAAGCGCCCGACTGGAGAAAGGCCACGCCGAATGGATCGCGCGCAGCGAAGTATGTCCGGATGTCGACGGACGAGTAGGACTACTCAACGGTTGTGATGACGCTGCCCCTCTTGGCCTTGCGCGCCTCCGGTGACGAAGTAGCAGCTGAGCCTGACCTCAGCGTCTAATGTCTATGATCCCGCGGTCCGCGCATTGGGCCGACGCCACTGCAATCACGACGCGATGCCGTCGAGATCAACCATGTCACCGATCGGGACCCAGTTGGCACCGTCAAAACGGGTGATTTGAAGGTTGTGGACGGCGCGATAGTCAGTCGCCGAATTGCCGACCTTGATGCCATCAAGAAACAGCGGCGGTTGCTCGTCCTTCAGCGAGGTCGCGTGCCGGAGCAAATTCTCTCGCGTGAGCTCATTGCCACATCGCCTGAGGACCTGCTCGATCATATAGGCATTGTTGTAGCCAGGCGTTGCCGTGTTGTCGTCGATGCTGACTGACGGCATGTACTTCTTCATAAACTCCACATAGGCCTTGACGCGAGGCTTGTCCTGCTGGCGTGGGTCAGTGGCTATGACTTCCCACCACGCCGAGACTAGCCCCTTCGCATTGTCGAGCCCTGCTGGCGCCAACGTTCCTCCGATCGAGCTGCAGTTCGAATTGATGATGTGCAACGGCTTCCACCCAAGCGCGGCCACCTTGCGAATGCCCTGCGCCGCAAATTTTGAGTAGGTCAACTGCACAAAGACGTCGGCACCTGCTCCCTTGCAATCGGCGACCTGGTTGTCGATGGTCGGCTCGGTGATCTCGTGACTGATTTCCTTGATGACGGCGCCGGCCTTGCTACCAAGACCTTTTTTCAAGCCGCGGAGAAAGTCCTTGCCAAGATCGTCGTTCACATACTGGATCGCAATCTTTGCATCGGGCTTCTCGCTCACGATATGTGCGCCCAGCGCGGCTCCCTGCGCGACATAGATCGGATAGAACGGCACAATCCAGGGATATTCCTTGGGATCGTTGAAGCGTTCGGCCCCGGAGGTCAGGAACAGGTTCGGCACCTTCTTGGCGTTGAGATATTTCATGACGGCCGCATTTGCCGCCGTTCCCAGGAAGCCAGCGATCGCAAACACCTCCTCCGATTCCACGAGCTTTCGGGTCTGCTCGACGGCCTTCGGCGGCGAGAACGCGTTGTCGAGCGAGATCAGGTTGACTTTCCTCCCGTTGATACCGCCATTGTCGTTGATCATCTGAAAATAGGCCGTCTGCGCCTGCCCGTAGACGCCGTATCCGGACGCGGGGCCGCTGTAAGGTGCAGTGGTCCCAAGCTTGATTTCGGTATCCGTAACGCCGGGTCCATAGCTTCCGGCGCGTGCCCTTGACGTACTTCCAATTGCAAGCGCGCTCGCTCCCAACCCCGCAATGGCGGATCTTCGCGAAATCAACGTCATGTTCAATCCTCCCGATTATCGTTTGTTGGTGATTTGAAGTCTTGAAGTGGCTCTTGATAGCCTCCTGATCCCCGGCGACTATGTGAAGGTCACGCAAACTGGGCCGAAGCCGGAGATCTTCGCCTCGTAAACTTCGCCGGCCGACACCGGTGATACCGGACCAAGCGCGCCCGTCAGCACGACATCGCCACCTCGCAGGGGCTGGCCAGCGCGTGCCATCGCCCGGGCTAGCCAGAGCCCGGCACGCAAGGGATGGCCGAGGCAGGCCGCGCCGCAGCCGAGGGATGCGATCACACCGTTCCGTGTCATCGTCATGCCGCAGCCCTCGAGATCCAGGTCGGTCAATCGGCGCGGCGATGCGCCGAGCACGTACCGCGCGCTCGAGCCGTTGTCGGCAACGGTGTCAAGAATACTGATTCTCCAATCCCGTACCCGGCTGTCGACCACTTCGAGCGCAGCAACGGCGTAGGCCGTCGATCGCATCAATTCGCCGAGCGTGACGTCCTCGCCGGAAAGGTCGCGCTCCAGGACGAGTGCGATCTCCGCCTCGATGCGGGGCTGGATGAGCCGCGTAGTGTCGATCGCCTCGCCGGTCGGAACTTCCATGTCGGCGAACAGAGCGCCATAATCGGGTTGATCGACGCCGAGCTGCTGCTGCACCGCCTTCGAGGTGAGGCCGATCTTTCGGCCGACCAGCCGTCTGCCGGCAGACAGGCCACGGCGGGTCACCTCGGACTGCACGGCATAGGCAATCTCGATATTGCCAGCGCCGATCTCGGCCGCGATCGGGTCGATCGCACGCCGCGCCGATTCCGCTTCCTGCAGGCGCGTTGCTAGCTTATCAACGATCGCGTTCATGGCCGATCCAGGAAGTCGGCGACCAGCGCGTTGAACTCATCGGCCTTTTCCCACTGCGCCCAGTGACCGCATTTGGGATAAACGTGGAGCTCGGCGTTCGGCACTGTCTTGAGCAGGATGAAGGCAGAGTCGAGCGGAACCACGCGATCGTCCCGTCCCCAAACGATCAGGGTCCGATGCTTCAGCCCGGCGAGATTTTCGCGCCAGATATCGAGCGGCGGGCGCTTGAAAATGTCGATAACGTCCTTGCGCATCGCGGCCTTCAACCGCTCCTCTAGCAGCGCATCGGTGATCGATTTCGAATCGAACACCAGAAGCTCGATGACGCCTTTCAGCTTCTGCATTGACGGTCCATCGCCACCATGGAACATTGCCATTCGGCGCAGCCCCTCGGTCGGCATCGGCGTAAAGATCGCCTGGCTGCCTCCGGTGCCCATCAGGACAAGGCGGTTGACCCGCTCCGGGGCCTCAAGCGCGACCATCAGCGAGGTCGCGCCGCCGAGCGAATTGCCGACAAAACTTGCCTTCTGGACGCCAATCGCATCCATGAAGTTGCGGACGAACTCACCCATGGCCGCAAAGATCGGCCCGTCCTGCAGCTTGCCTTCGGTCTCGCCAAAGCCGGGGAGATCGACGACGATGACCCGGCGGCTTGCCGCTAGCGGCTCGACATTCTTGCGATAATTGCTGAGACCCGACGCACCCGGTCCACCACCATGAATCAGTATCGTCGGCTCACCCTGCCCGACGTCATGATAGCGCGTGCGGGTCCCTCCGACGTCGATGAACTTGTCACTCAGATCCACGCTTCATCTCCTGTAATTGACAATAGGTACTCAGACCGGCCGAACGCCGGTTTGAAGATAGTGGTCGCGCAGTTTCCGCTTGAAGATCTTGCCGCTCGCCTCCCGCGGCAGGGCATCGTGGAAAACAAACCGCTTGGGAACCTTGAAGCGTGCGAGGCGCTGCTCCAGGAAAGCCGTGACATCATCCGGTGCGGGCCAGCCGTCCGGCTCGGCTTCGATCGCCGCGATCAGGCTTTCGCCGAATTCAGCGTCGGGCACGCCAAACACTGCGCAGTCCCGCACTCCGGGGCAATTGACCAGCACGTTCTCGATCTCGGCCGGGTAGATGTTAACTCCGCCCGAAATCACCATGTCGCGCTTGCGATCGCAGATGTAGAGGAAACCGTCGGCGTCGAGATAGCCGATATCCCCGCACGTCACGAGCCCTGCGCGATCGACCTGTGCGCGCTGCTCCGGGCGGCCGTGATAGGTAAAATCCGAATAGGCTTCAGTCCGCAGATAAATCTCGCCGACGCCGCCCGCAGCAACATCGCCGCCTTCCTCATCGTAGATTCTGAGCTCGGTCCCCGTCATAGGTCGGCCGACCGTGCCTGGATGGGCGAGCCATTCTGCCGTATTGCAGCCGACCGCGGCGCCGGTCTCCGTCGCGCCATAGGTCTCGTGAATCACCGGTCCCCACCAATCGATCATTCCGCGCTTCACGTCGGGCGGACATGCAGCACCGGTGTGCGTCACCCAGCGGATCGACGAGAGGTCGTAGGTGCTGCGAACGCCGTCGCTAAGCCGTAGAAGGCGGACGAACATGGTGGGCACCATTGTCAGATGCGTAATCCGATGTTCGGCAATGACACGCAGCAGATCTTCGGGATCGAAGCTCTGTTGCAATACCGTGAGGTCGGCGTGCTGGAAGGCCTGTCGCGCGAATGCACCGGGCGACGCGTGGTAGAGAGGACCACAGACGAAAGCCCGCATGCCGGCTTCGATGCCGTAAATCTCACGAAGCAGCGTCGCGTTCTTCTTGATCTGCTCCGGTGTCATCGGCGCACGCCGTACACCTTTCGGATGTCCCGTCGTGCCAGACGTATAGATCATCGTGCCCCGCGGCGCGCGATGAGGCTGCACCCAAGGCGCAGCCTCATCGCGAAATGTGTCCCAATCCTGATTGTTTGAAGCCGATAGCGCCGACGGCGCGGCGGAAGCGGCGGGATCGTCGATGACAAAGGTCGGCAATGCCGCAGGAACGACTTGCGCGACCGCCGCGATCAGATCGCGGTGTCCGATCAGGGCCCGTGGCGTGCAGTCCGCCAGGATGTAGGCTATTTCGTCGGCTTTGCTATGCCAGTTCAAGGGGACGACATAGGCGCCGAGCAGCGCGGCAGCATGCAGGATCTCGAAATAGCAGGGATCGTTGCGGATCAGGAGCGCGATCGCATCGCCTTCGCGGACGCCGACTGCCTCAAGCGCGGTGGCGGCACGGCTGCCGCGGTCGAGCAGATCCTGGCGGGCAACATAGCGATTTCCGATCAGGATCGTCTTGTCGGCCATCGTACTCACTCCAAACACACTGTCACCTCGGCACGCGCTGGCGGTAGCAAGACGCTGTCGAGCAGGGCGAACTCAGCCTCCGTGAGCTCAAGCGGAACTGAAAAAGTCAACGCATCCATGTGGCCGCTGAGAATTGTCGGGTAGTGCCATTCCGCTCTCGCGATCGTTCGACCGCGGCCTCGGAATTCGAACACCATCGGTTCGTGTGTGCTTGCGCCATGTCCAGCCTGATAGCCGTCTCCGATGGCGTAGACTTCGCACGCGAAGCTTCCCGGTCCACGGCACTGCACTGCGACCTCGATGTCGAGCAGGCCGAATGCCGGGTCGGCCGCCGCGCCAGTCTGATAGAAGTAGACGAAGGGGATGCGGCCGTATTTGCTTGCGCCCCGCGCCGCGTCGGATGGCACCTGGGCATCGCTACGGCCCGGAGTTCTCGGCGGAATTGGACCCAGCAGGCACATCTGCGGCAGTGAACGACAGTCAGCCATGGGCTGGCCCCGCCTCGCTCGTCCCTGGCGCTTCCGTGGCTCGGAGCACTGCCACGTCATAATGCCGGCCGAGGAAACCGAAGGAATTCTCGGCAAGCACGGCATCGCTGCCGAGCGCCCGCCTGGCGAACGCGCCGGGCTGTTTCTGCCGTATCGTATAGGGATAGTCGGATCCCACGACGATCCGACTCTCTCCTACCGCATTGCCAAGAAACGACAGCGACGCCGGATCGTAGAGAAGCGTGTCATACCAGAATTGCCTGGCCAGTTCGGAAGGTGTCCGCGTCATCTTGCCTTTCGCACCCAGCAACCAGCCAAAATCCATTCGCGGCAAGATCCATGTCAGCGCGCCACCGCCATGGCTGAGCAAGATCCGGAGCCGTGGAAACCTTTCCGGAAGGCCGGCGGCCAGCAGTGAGACCGAGGCAAGCGCCGTCTCGAGCGGAAACACGGCTGTGGCAGCGAATTCCGGACTACTGCCCACGCGCTCCATGCCGCTCGGGTGCAGCGGATGCACGAAAATGCCGAGATCGAGCGACTGAGCAGCCTCGTAGACCGGAAACAGGCTTTCGCTACCGAGTGCCACGCCGTTGATGTGCGTTCCGATCTCGATCCCCGCGAAGCCGAGTGCCTTGACTTTCTCCAGTTGCTGGACGGCGCGCGGCACATCCTGCATGCACACCATGCCTAAGCCCGCAAAATTGCGCGGCGCCTGCGCAATCATGCCCGCGATCTGATCGTTCATCGCTGCCGCAAGATACTCGGCGTCGTCAGGCGGTAGCCAATGCGACAGCAGCTCCGGCATCGGCGAGAGCACCTGCATGTCGGTGCCATCTTCGATCATGTCAGCAAGCCGCCGCTGCACATCCCACGACCTGGCATCGATCTTTCGAAAGACTTTCCCGGCGATCATCACCGACGCCTGGTCGCCGGTAGAATGCTCGATGCTCGGCCAGCGCGGATCCCGTTTTGGGTCCGCGGCGAGCCGCGCAGGCACAACATGCGTGTGAATATCGATCACGGCGCCCAACACGCTCTCCCTGTTGCCCGCTTGCGAGCTTGTTGTCGCGATCCCAGCCCGCGCCATCCGGCGCGTGGCAGAATTCACTTTACAAACAGGATTGATTGTTTTTATCTTCACTGTCAAGACGCCTTCGCGTCAAAGCAGCGGCAGCGAAAATGCCGCAAGCCGAGAAACGGCTAAGGGAGCGAACAACGTTGGATTCGCAGCAAGCGCGCATCGTGATCGTGGGAGCCGGACAGGCCGGTGCCCGGGCCGCCGAGGCATTGCGTGCAGCCGGACATCGCGGCCCGATCAGCCTGATCGGCGAAGAAGAGCATCTTCCCTACGAGCGCCCGCAACTGTCGAAGGCCATGCTGATCGACCGCGAAGCCGTTCCGGCCCTGATCCGGCAGGCTCGGGAGTGGCGTGACCTCGACATAGCCCTGCTCACCTCGTCGCGCGTGGTGGCCGCCGATGCACGGCGGCGCGCTGTCGTCCTTGCAAACGGGCAAGAGCTTTCGTTCGACCGACTGCTGCTCGCGACCGGGACGCGGGTGCGGCGACTGCCCGAACTCGACAATGGCCCCCTTCCCGTCCGCTATCTCCGTGGCATCGGCGATGCGCTCGCTCTGCGCCGGGAATTGCAGCCGGGACGGCGAGTGGCGCTTGTCGGCGGCGGGGTCGTCGGCCTCGAGGTCGCCTCCGCCGCAACTGGGCGGGGTTGCCAGGTCACGATCATCGAGAGAGCCGAGGGCCTGTTGCCTCAGATTGGCTCCCCCTCGCTCGGCCGATTTCTTCGCCACCTCCATTCGTCGAAGGGTGCGGAGATTATCTGCGGCGCCGTGGTAGTGCGAACCACGTCTTACGGACTGGAGCTCGGCGACGGCCGAACCGTTCCCGTCGATATCGCCCTGGTTGGAGTCGGCGTCGAACCGGTCACCGAGCTTGCGGCCCAATTGGGCCTCGAGTCCCAGCACGGGATTCGCGTCGCGCCGACCGGCGCCACCGCCGCCGATGGAATCTTTGCCGCAGGCGACGTCGCTGAGCAATGGAGCCGAAACCATGAACGCTGGATGCGCGTCGAGAACTGGGCAAACGCCCAGAACCAGGCGATCGCCACCGCCAGGTGCATGGCTGGAATAGAGACCGCCTATGACGCACCGCCCTGGTTCTGGTCCGACCAGTACGACGCCAACATCCAGGTTGTCGGCAATCCAGCCGGCGGACACGAGATAGTCAGGGGCGACGTTGACGCCGGGCGCTTCACGACGATCAGCGTCCGCGATGACGAGATCATCGGCGGCACCACCGTCAATGCCGCGCGAGACATGGCGGTACTGCGCCGTCTCGTCGCCGCACGAAAGCCGGTTCGAAAAAACGAACTTGAGAATCCCGCCTTTCAGCTGAAGCGCTTACTCGCCGCCTAGGGAAGAGGATACCGCAATGAACGCAGAACACCCGCAGCCCGCGCTGCTCGTCGATCCGGTCCAGCGCATTTTCAAGGTGGCGCGACGCAACTTCGTCGACCCCGAGATCTTCAGGGCCGAGAAGGAAAAGATATTCGACCGCTCGTGGCTATACCTCGGGCATTCGTCCGAGCTTCCCAAGCCCGGCGATTTCGTTACCCGCAAGGTGGCCGGCCGGGGCATCCTGTTCACCCGGGACAGCAAGGGAGACCTGCGTGCGCTGCTCAACACCTGCCCGCATCGCGGCGCTCAGGTTTGCCGCGAGCGCAAGGGCAACGCCAAGTCATTCCAGTGCTTCTATCACGGCTGGGTGTTCGGCGCGGACGGCAAGCTCCGTAGCCAGCCGGGCGAGGCCGCCTACCCCGAGGGTTTCAAGGGCCGCGACACCTCGAACATGCAACCGGTGCCGCGGTTCGAGACCTACCGTGGCTTCAACTTCGTCTCATTCGATAGCGACATTATTCCGCTCGTCGACTACCTCGCCGGCGCGAAGGAATACCTCGACGTGATCTGCGATCAGACCGACGCCGGAATGTCGATTGTCGCGGGCAGCCAGGAATATTCGATCCGGGCCAACTGGAAGCTGCTCACCGAAAACAGCATCGACGGCTATCATGCCGCGACAACCCACGCGACGTACTTCGATATCCTTATGAGCTCGACCGATAATCTTGCCACCGGAATGGGCGGCGGCGGCTATGGCTACGATCTCGGCAATGGCCACGCGGTGCTTGAATATGGTGCGCCGTGGGGACGGCCGGTCGCACAGTGGATTCCCGGCTGGGGAGAAGCCGGCAAGTCCGAGATCGATCGGATCTACGCCGATCTCGTCCAGCGTCACGGCGAGGCGCGCGCCGAGCGGATCGCGCACAAGAACCGCAACCTTTTCATTTTCCCAAATCTCGTCGTGAATGACATCATGGCATTGACCGTGCGCACCTATTACCCAATGGCCCCCGACTACATGGTCATCAATGCATGGGCGTTAGCGCCAAACGACGAATCCGCGTGGGCGCGAAAGTATCGGCTCAATAACTTTCTCGAGTTCCTTGGCCCCGGCGGCTTTGCCACGCCCGACGACGCTGAAGCGCTCGAGCATTGCCAACGTGGCTTCGAGAACTCCAAGGAAGCTCTTTGGAACGACATCTCGAAGGGAATGGGCAAGGACAAGGCCCATCACGACGACGAGCTACAGATGCGTGCGTTCTGGACGCAGTGGAACAAGCAGATGTTCCCCGCACCGACATCCGGCATCAAGAGTGTCGCGGCCTGAGGAGAACGAAATGCAATCCGTAAGCCGCACCGAAGTAGAAGATTTTCTGTTCAACGAGGCCGAGCTGCTCGATCAATGGCGATTGCCGGAATGGCTGACACTCTTCACCGAGGACGCCAGGTACGAAGTGCCCTGCACCGACCTGCCGGCGGATGCATCGTCGGACAGCAATCTGTTCTACATCGCCGACGACCGCATGCGGCTTGGCGAGCGGGTCAAACGGCTGATGAAGCGTACCGCGCATGCGGAGTTTCCGCATTCGAAGACCAGCCGGATCGTCGGCAACGTCCGCATTCAGTCGCGACATGAGGATGAGCTCGACGTCAGCGCCGTGTTCCAGACGCTACGGACCAAGGACGGCGTCACCGATCTCTACTTCGGGACGAACAAATATCGCCTTGCGCTGCAAGGGGAAGGCTTTCGCATCCGGGAAAAGCGCTGCCTGCTCGGCGGCGAAGGCCTGCGGCCGAGCGGCCGCATCAGTATCGTTCTTTGACAGGTCAGATTAGATGAATTCCCGCTTCAAAGGACAGACGGTCGTGATCACCGGTGCTGCCAGCGGCATCGGTGTCGTCATCGCTCGCCATTTTGCCGATGCCGGCGCCAACCTCGTGCTCTCGGATATTGACGAGAAGCGCCTTGGGACAGTCGCCGACGACATCTCCAGGAGCGATGTCCAGCGACCGGTCGTAAGAGCCGGCGACCTTTCGCGGGAGGACGTCGCAAGCGGCGTCATCAAGGCTGCCGTCGAGACATTTGGAACTCTCGACGTGCTCGTGAACAACGCCGGCGGGGGGATTATCAAGCCGTTCCTCGATCACACGCCGGCCACGTTGCGGACCACGATCGATCGCAATCTCTGGACAACGCTGTGGTGCACCTGGCACGCCGTCCCGATCATGAAGGCCAAGGGTTACGGCCGCATCGTCAACATCGGAGCGGACTCGGTCCGCAACGGGCTTTGGGATCACGCCGCCTACAATGCCGCGAAGGGTGGCGTGCACGCGATGGCGACCGGCCTCGCGCGTGAATTTGCCAAGGACGGCATCACTGTGAATGTCGTGGCCCCCTGCATCGTCGACACCCCCCAGGTGCGGCAAGTTACACTCAAGGCGCCAAAGGCACTGCAACGCTTCATCGACGTGGTGCCGATGGGACGCGCGGCCGAGATGGACGAAGTGGCATCGATGGTATGCTATCTGGCTTCGAAGGAGGCATCGTTCGTGACTGGACAGGTTATCAGCGTCAATGGCGGAAGTACGATGCTATGACGATCACGACCAGCGGCATTCTCATCGGCAGGGTTGAGGACTTTCCTGAGGGGGAGATTCGTCCCGCGGCGATGCCGGACGGGACTAATCTGGCCATCTACAACGTCGGCGGTGCGATCTACGCCACGGCGGACCTGTGCACCCATGGCGAGGCCTCGCTATCCGACGAAGGCATCCTGACGGGAAACATCGTCGAATGTCCCTGGCATTTTGGTACATTCGATGTCACCAGCGGTGAGCCGACCGGCATGCCGTGTACGGTTCCTTTGAAGACCTTCCCGGTCAAGGTGATTGAAGACGGCGTCTATGTCCAACTCTGAAGACCCCAAGCTGACCTCTCGCCGGGGCCCCCAGGCACCCAGGGCACCGGCACCCCGGCAAAAGCTGAGATCGCGCCGGGACAGCACGGCCGAGCCGAAATACTCGCCTCGGCGAACCCAGGCAGAGCGCAGCGAGACTACGCGTAAGCAACTGATGGAAGCCGCCGTCAAGCTTATTCGCCGGAACGGGCTCGGCGGCCTGCGTACCATCGAAGTTGCCGACCTCGCCGGCGTCTCGCGCGGCGCACTAATGCATCACTTTCCCAGCAAGCACGAACTCGTGGTGGCTGTGTTGGCCTATGTCAACGAGGTCACGTTCACCCAGAGCATGCGCCGTGCACAATCGGCGCGGCACGACGGCGGCGATCCGATCGACGGCATCATCAAGGACGCCCAGGACTTCTTCTTCGGCGACTATTTCTTCATCGAGCTCGCTGTCGCAATGAGCGATGACAGTACCCGGCAGCTGAGGCGCGAGACGCACCAGTTTGCCCGGCAGACGCGCTTCTCGATCGAGGCAACCTGGCTCGATACGCTGATATCGTCGGGAATTCCGGAGCAGCTCGCGAAGGATGTACTTGCCTTGACCCTGAGCGTGGTTCGCGGCTTCTCGGTCAGGATGCTGATCGAGAAGGATCCGGATCGCTTCTCGCGCCTTCTTGGTGTCTGGCGCACGATCGTCCGGCAGTACATCGAGGATGCGATGCCCACGCAGTCGAGAAAGCGGACATGACGGGACGGGTTTCGGCAGAAGGAACGCCGCACGATTCACTGATCGGGCTCTGCTACGTCAGATTGGCCGTCCGCGAGCCGCAGCCGGCGGCAGCATTCGCCGCCGACATCCTGGGGCTGCAGCCGGTGCCCGACAAACAGGCCCTGCTGTTCCGATCGGACGACCGCTATCACACGTTGTCGCTTGTGCCGGCGACGGCATCATCCTCGGTCGGCATCGAGGTTTCCGGTCAGGCTGCTCTCGATCGCGTGGAGCAAGCACTTCAGAAGAGCGGCTTCACGGCGCGCCGGGCAGACCCCGACGAGTGCAGGCAGCGCTTCGTGCGCGATGCACTCATCGTGCGGGATGCCAGCGGCAACGAGATCGACCTGGTGCTACGGCCGGCGCAAAGCGGCCGCCGCTATTTTCCCAGCCGAGACGCCGGCATTACCGGACTGCAGGGCGTGGGACTGCGCAGTCTCACGTTGAAGGACGACCAGCAATTCTGGAGTTCCATTCTTGGCGCCCGGATCAGCGATTGGGCCGGCGACGTGACCTACCTCAGGCTCGACCGGAAGCACCACCGCCTTGCCCTCTACCCGTCTGATCGAGCCGGCATTCTCTATGTCAGCTATGGCGTCGATAGCCTGGATGCGATCATGCAGGGCCACTATTTCGTGCAGGAACGCCAGATCAAGATCCTGCACGGTCCCGGACGCGAGCCCGCATCCGGACAGATCTTTCTGAGATTTGAAGGGCCAGAGGGGTATGTGTTTTCCTACACCCACGGCCTCAAGGACGTCGATCCCGATCACCACCCACGGCAGTTCTCCGCGCACCCCTCCTCGCTTTGCGAATGGGGCAGTCCATGCCAGGGCATCCCCGAAATACAGCTGGCTAGCGATTGACGTACGCTGAGATATGGAGGCGCAACATGATTGAATTGCGGGATCTCGCTTATGTACGGCTGGGCGCTTCCAACCTCGAGGACGCGCAAAGTTTCGCAACCAGGAGCCTCGGCCTGCAGGTTGGCGAGCAGGCGAAGGCAGCGCTCTATCTGCGGTCCGACGACCGGGCCCACACGCTCTGCTATTTCGAGGGCGATCCGCAGGACCAGACGGTGGCTTTCGAAGTCACCGATGAAGACAAGCTCAACGCTGCCGGCGCGGTCCTCGATTCGTTGGGACATGCCGTCTACGCCGGTACGCCGGATGAGTGCGCGCTCCGCAAGGTCAGGGCCTTCATCGGTTTCAAGGATCCGACCGGAAATCAGATCGAGCTGGTGGTGCGCCCCGAGCGCAGCGGCAAGCGATATTTCGCCACCCGCGATGCGGGAATTACCGGATTCAGTCATGTAGGACTATTTACGACTGATCCCGTGCGGGACGAACTGTTCTGGACCCAAGTGTGTAACGCGCGGGTCAGCGACCGCATCGGCGACATCGCGCTGATGCGGGTTAACGCGATCCATCACACTGTCGCGCTCGCCCCCGGTCGGGGGCCGGGTGTCCACCACATCAACCATCAGGTCGAAAGCAACGACGATGTGCTGAGGTCATATTATCATCTGTCTGGCCAGCGCGTTCCGATCGTCTTTGGTCCGGGCCGCCACCCGACCTCGGGCGCGCGGTTTCTGTATTTCCAGGGCCCAGACGGGATGGTGTTCGAATATTCAGTCGGCGTTGATGAGATCGAGGACGAAGCGACGCACCGCCCTCGACAGTTCGGCTTCGAACCCTCAAGCCTTTGTATGTGGGGCGCAAAATCGGGTCGCGCGCGCTAACAATCCCTTGCTCGCGTTGCTGCGCGTTCAGCCCGCAGTCCCGCTATAGTGCTCGCGCGAAATTGGCGAAGAACTCATTCGCGAGCTTCTTGCGGCCCCGTTGATAACTCGTTGCTCCAACTGCGGCCGATCTTCGCGCCAACGTGGTGGCGCAAGAGCGAGCCTTCCTCGCGCTCGACGGGATCAACCTTGGCCGGTGAAGCTCGGCGGATATGGGACACAGCATTTCTGGCGGTTGAGACCCCGCGATACTCGATCACCTTTCGAACCATGCTCGGTGCCGAGGCGCCAATGGCCGACGGGAAACAAGCTTCGAAGCGTCGAACGGTTGGCCAACGTGCATTCGCGGCCAACAGGATGCTGCGGCAAACGGCCGGGCAGCCCTTGCTTCGCACAAGCGCAAGATGGCTCGCAGTCATTCGCATCGGCGATCAATACCAGCAGCTGCCTGCGGCGTACGCCGATTCCGCGCAGATTCTACAGCTAGGATTTTGAGCTTAAAGTCTTCAGGACGGCCAGGCACTCGGATGTCATGCTTTGCATGATATCGCGAACGGGCCGTTCAGCCTTGATGCTGCCGACAATTTGCCCTGACATGTAACCCATGTAGTCGACCGCGTTGGCCAGTTCGAGCCGCTTGAGCGCAGGTGCCACAAGCAGCTTTTGCGCTGCAAGCGGCAGCGGCTCTGGTGCGTCAGGAGCATCCCACGCGTCTGTCCACTTGCTGCGCAAGCCGCGCAGCGGCTTCCCGGTGTCGTATTTGCGCTGGATGGCGTCTTGGGAGCGCGCCGCTACGAACCTCTTGCGCATGTCGGGAGACAGCTCACTCTCGGAAGCGCCGAGCCAGATCGTCCCGCACCACACGCCCTCGGCTCCCAGCGCAAACGCGGCTGCGACATGCCGGCCGCTACCGACGCCCCCCGCGGCCAGCACCGGAATCGGCGCGACCGCTTCGACCACTTCCGGCCAAAGTACCATTGAGGAGATCGTACCGGTGTGTCCTCCTGCTTCGCTTCCCTGCGCTACGATCAGATCAACGCCAGCCCGCACATGCTTGAGCGCATGTTCGGCGCTGCCGGCCATCGCACCGACCTTGATGCCGCGGCTGTGCAGCCTATCGACGACATAGGCTGGCGGCGCGCCCATAGCGCTCAGCACGAACTTCGCCTGCGGATGCCGGACCACGATCTCCAGGACCTCGAGAACACCCTCTTCGGTGTGCCCGTGGCCCGGCGGCTTCTCGCGTAGCATCTCCGCCTCGACTTCCGGCGGCAATGGCGGGATTCCTGCGTTGTTCAACAGCTTTTCGACGAACTCGATGTGCTCCTTTGGCAGCGCCTTAAGCCGTTCCGACATTGGTGTGACCTGCCCGACCTTGTTAGCGAACAGAACATCAATGCAATAAGGGCGTCCGCCAGTCTTCTCATCCATGTCGGTGAGGATGCGTTCGAGCTCGTCCGGCTGATAGTAGCTGGCCGCCAGCGCGCCCATTCCTCCGGCATTGGTCACCTCGATCGCGACCTCAGGTTTGTGCGTAAAGCCGAAGATTGGGACCTCGATCCCGAACATTTCAGTAATACGGTTGCGCATTGGCACTCCAGTCTACGCGTTGCAGGTTCGGTTCAAGCCTGACCGAACTTCGGCTTGCGCTTCTCTTTGAACGAAATCGTCGCCTCCTTGTGGTCGGCGGTCTCGAACGTCACCTGCTCAAGCGCCATCGACGCCTCGAGCAGCAGGTTCACCCGATCCTTGACGATCTGGTTGATCGACAGTTTGGTCCAGCGGATCGCCCAGGTCGGCCCGTTGGCAAGCTCGACAGCGATCTCGCGGGCCATGGCCAATACCTCGGTGCGCGGCGCGACATGGTTGACCAGCCCGACCCGTTCCGCTTCCCTGCCCTTCAGGAGCGTGCCACGGATCAGGAATTCCTTGGCTTTGTTGATACCGACCAGCAGCGGCCAGATCACGGTGCCACCGTCGCCGGCGACCAGGCCGACACGCGAGACGTGGGTGTCGCCGATCCGCGCATCCTCCGCCATCACGGTGATGTCACAGAGCAGCGCGTGGGTCGCCGCAAGCCCGATGGCATCGCCGTTGATCGCCGCGATGATCGGCTTGTCGAGCTCGAGCTGGCGGGTAACGCCGCGCCGGCTGATCATGGGGTCATGCACTTCGCCTTCCTCAAGCACGTCGCCGCCAGGTCGCTGCGACATCGCCTTCACGTCGCCGCCGACGCTGAAGAAGTCGCCGGCGCCTGTCAGTATCACGACATTGACGGCATGATCGTCGGCGAGGTCGTCCCAGATCGTCCGCAGCTCGCGGATCAGTCTTTGGTTGATGGCATTGCGCGCTTGCGGCCGATTCAACGTCACGGTCGCGATCTTGTCGGCAACCTCTACCTTCAGGCATTCATATTTGGAGTACTGGTTCATCGTCGACTCCAATCAGGATGGTTGTTCTCTGATCTCTCGCGCGGCCGGGTCTGGTCCCGTCGTTCTGGTTACAAAGCCCGCGCAATCAATTCCTTCATGACCTCGTTGGAGCCGCCCCAAATCTTCTGGATACGACCGTCGCACCACATCCTCGCGACAGGATATTCCAGCATGTAGCCGTAACCTCCGTGCAGCTGCACGCATTGGTCTATGATCTCGCACTGCTTCTCGGTCGCCCACCATTTCGCCATCGCCGCGGTTTCCGCGTCGAGTGTTCCGGCGATCAATCGTTCGATGCAGGATTCGAGAAATGTACGCGTAACGGAAGCGGCGGTCTTGGCTTCGGCGAGCACCATCCGCGTGTTCTGGAATTCGATCAGACGCTTGCCGAATACTTTCCGCTCTTTGACATAGGTGACGGTTTCGGACAGCGCAGCTTCGCTCAAGGCAAGCGCCTGCATGGCGATATTGATGCGCTCCTTGGCGAGTTGCTCCATCAGCTGATAGAATCCGCGGCCCTCAACGCCTCCAAGCAAATTGCCGACCGGCACGCGCGCATCATCGAAGAACAGCTCGGCCGTGTCCTGTGCCTTGAGGCCGACCTTGTCGAGCCGGCGTCCGCGCTGGAATCCGGCCGTGTTCGCGGTTTCGATGACCAGTAGGCTGAAGCCGCGAACGCCGTTGTCGTCAGCGGCATCGGTCTTGACGGCGAGGCAGATCAAATCCGCGGTGTGGCCGTGCGTGATAAAGGTCTTCTGCCCGTTGACGACATACGCGTCGCCGTCCCGACGCGCATGGGTCCTGATGGCCCTGACGTCGGATCCGGCGCCCGGCTCACTCATCGCGAGCGCCGCCACAAGGTCGCCGCTGGCCATGCGCGGCAACCAGCGGCGCTTTTGTTCCTCGGTGCCGTACTGAGTCAAATAAGGCGCCAGGATCACATTCTGCAGCGGTATGCTGAAATCGGGGAATGCGATCCGCGCCAGCTCCTCGATGATGACGGCCTCGTGCCAGAAATCGCCGCCGCCACCGCCATATGCCTCTGGAGAGCTGGCGCAAAGCAGGCCGAGCGCGCCTGCCCTGCGCCACAGATCGCGGTCGATATATCCCCTCGCACGCCACGCATCCGCGTTCGGTGCGACTTCCTCTGCAAGGAAGCGACGAACAGTCTCACGGAAGAGATCAAGTTCGGCGGGATCACACGTCGCGGTCATGCGCTGATCCGGGGTCATTGACTTGCCAGCGGGCAACCGCCCTGATCGAGCGGCCGCACCGCTTTGTCTGCAGGGATGACGGCGATCTGCTTATAATAGTCCCAGGCGGCCTTGGATTCCTTCGGCGACTTCACCTCGAAGAGGTAGAGATCGCGGAGTACGCGGCCATCGGCCCGCAGCTTGGCATTGTGCGACATGAAGTCGTTGATGGGCATCTCCCGCATCTTGGCCATCACCTTATCGGGATCCTTGGAGCCGACGGCCCTGACTGCCTTCAGATAGTGATTGACGACGCTGTAGGCGCCGGCCTGCACTTGCGTCGGCATGGCATTCATCCGCTCATAGAACCGCTTGGCGAATGCGCGCGTCTCGTTGTTCTGGTCCCAGTAAAACGCTTCGGCAACGATGATGCCCTGGGAATCCTTCAGACCGACGCCGTGAATGGCGTCGATCGTGGCCATCAGCGCCGCGAGACGCTGGCCCCGTGATTTAAGGCCGAACTCCTCGCCCTGCTTGAGAACCGTGGCAAGATCGGCACCCGCCTCAACGACGCCGATCACTTTCGCTTTGGAGGCTTGCGCCTGCAGCAGGAACGACGAGAAGTCCGTCGCGCCTGTCGGCGTACGCACCGAGCCGATCACCGTGCCTCCGCCGGCCTTGACCGCCGCGGACGCATCGCCTTCAAGGCTCGCGCCGAACACGGTGTCGTTGGTCAGGAAGAACCATGAATTCTCGCCGCGACTGACGAGACCAGTGGTCGGCCCATGCCCCAACGAATACGTGTCGTAGGTCCACTGCGCGACATAGGGCGAGCATTTCGTGCCGGTAAGCTCCGAACTAGCCGCCGCATTGAACAGCGCGAGCTTCTTCTTGCTCTTGGTCATGTCGGCGATAGCCAAGGCAAGGCCCGAGAACGGCACGTCGATGATCGCGTCCACATTCTCCTCGTCGTACCACTTCCTCGCGATCGCAACGCCGACATCGACCTTCAGTTGGAAATCCGCCGAGACGATCTCGACCGGCTTGCCGAGCACCGGCCCCGCATCTTCGGCTGCGAGCTTTGCCGCCTCGACGCTGCCTCGCCCCCCGGCAGCGGAATAAACCGACGACTGGTCGCCGAGAACGCCGATCTTGACAGGCGTATCTTCGCTGGCCGGCGCGGCCACCGGCCCCACGACCAGCAGCGCGATGACCCCAATCCCGGTCCATCTCCAAAGCATGCTCACCTCCCCACCGTTGTTTGATTATTGGGCTTCCATCGCCATGATGGCATAATTTGTCGGACGTTCAACAAAATTATTATTGCCTTCTTCCGCCGCCCCCTTAGGATCGTTCTGGGAGCCAGAAGAAGCGGAACAAGGCGATCGATGCGACCTGCCGCCATGGAACGCGCAAGTCGGGCGTGCCCGATCGGTAGATAAAATTGCGGCTAGTCGCGGCCTGGGACCGGCCCAAGCGGCTGGTCGAACTTGCCCGCAATGGCCTGGGAGAAGGACGACAGTGGCCGAGACGATCTTCGAAGCATTTCGCGCGAGTACTGCCGCAGCGCCGGACAACGCCTTCATCTGCGTGCCGGCCGGCACCTCCTACGCCTCCGATGGAATTGAGTGGACCTATCAAGATGTCATGCGGCGCGTGGCGGCTCTCACCGAATGCTACAGGCACGCCGGATATGGGCTTGGACATCGCGTCGCCTTGCTCGTCGAAAACAGACCCGACTATTTTCTGCACTTGCTTGCGCTCAATGCCGTGGGAGCAAGCGTGGTGCCGGTTAACCCCGATCACCGACACGCCGAACTGCTCTACCAGATGCAGCACAGCGGCGTGGTCCTTGCGGTCGCCCTTCCCCATCACGTTGAACGGCTGACTGCAGTTGCGGACGAATTGGCAGGTCAGTTCGTCGTCCTCACCGTGGACAGCTTGCCGGAACGGCTGCCCTCGCCGGCACGACCTGCGGCCACCGGCACGCTCGATCGACAAACCGAGGCAGGGATTTTCTATACATCCGGCACGACTGGCCGCCCGAAAGGCTGCCTGACCACAAACGACTATTGGCTCTCCGCCGGCGAATGGTTCTTTATTCTTGCAGGAAGCGGCGGCCGCTTTTCGATCGCGCCGGGCCAAGATCGCCTATTCAACCCGATGCCGGTCTTCCACGTCCATGCTGGCGTAGTCGCCCTGATGCCGATGCTGCTGTCGCAGGGATGCGTAATCCGTCCCGAGTATTTTTCGGCGAAGCGTTGGTGGAACGAGGTATCAACCACCCGGGCGACCATCGTGCATTACATCGGAGCCGTACCACAGGCATTGGTCGCCCTGGAAAGTTCGCCGGACGAACGTGCGCATGGCGTCCGATTTGGCTTTGGCGCAGGAATGGAGCCTTCCATTCACCGCGAATTCGAGGAACGCTTTGGCATCCCTCATCTCGAGGTCTGGGGCATGACCGAGGTTGGACGCTGGACGGCCAACGATCAGGATCCGCGGCCAATCGGCGTGCGGGCGATCGGGCGTGCGGTTGGTCCACTCGAGGCAAGGGTCGTCGGCGAACACAACAGCGACGTTGCGGCAGGAGCCGAAGGCGAGCTTGTCGTCCGGCTGGCCGGCGAAAATCCTCGCAAAGGCTTCTTTGCCGGCTATCTCGATGACGAGGCCGCAACCGAGGCCGGGTGGAGCGGAGGCTGGTGGCATTCGGGCGACATTGTTCGCCAGGACGAAGACGGGATCATCTATTTCGTCGATCGGCGCAAGAACATGATCCGGCGCTCTGGCGAAAACATTGCGGCCACCGAAGTGGAGACCGTACTTTGCCGGCACCCCGCGGTTGATCAGATTGCGATTCTGGCTGTCCCTGACGAGAAGGCGGGAGAAGAGATCTTTGCCTGCGTCGTCCCTGCCCCGAACCGTATGGCCGACTATCAGCTTGCGCACGACATCGCCAACTATTGCAAGGAGCAGCTCGCCTACTACAAGGCTCCCGGATGGATTCTGTTCCTCGATCGGATGCCAGTCACTGCTACTCAGAAGATCAACAAGGCGCAAATCTTCGCACCCGACTTGGATCCCCGGACCCTCGCCGGCGCAATTGACCTGCGCGGAATGAAGAAGCGCAGTTAGCTACAAGCTCCTCAGTTTGCCACTCTTCTTGGCGGAAAGAACGCGTCGAGAAGGTCGTGACAAGCCGCTTCTCCCTCCGCGGCGGATATCGTTCTTGGATCGGCAGCCCAGCCGGACCACAGACCTTCGGTAAGCTGAGTGAGCGTGATCGCAAGACGGTCGGGGTTGACTTTGGCACCCCGCGCATTCGCGGCGCGCTGCATAAGGTTGGCCAAGCCACGGCGATACGGCCGGTTCAGCTTGTGATAAATCTCGGCAAGATCAGGAGACCAACGCGACGTGCTGGCCAGAGCGACCCAGACCAGGACCCTTTCCGGCGTGAACACGGGCGCCCGAAAACTTGCGTTGACGATAGCGTGCAAGCGGTCCAGCGGATCTTGGCCGGCCGCCTCCGCCGCGGCTCTCGTCGCCAGTTCAAAATCCTTGGCCACTTCCCCTACCGCGTGAAGCAACAACGCGTCCTTCCCTGGAAAATAGTGCCCGATCAGACCGCGCGAAAAGCCGGCCGCCTCGCAAATGGTCGCCACTGTCACGTCCTTGTAGCCGCGCTCCGCGATCGCCTTCATGACTGCGATCACGAACTCATGTCGCTTTGCTTCCTGATCGGACGATCCCACCGGGCGTCCCCGCGCCCGTTTTTCCGTCTTCTGCAAGCAACGATCTCCTCTTCCCGGCTCACCGGGCACACTAAATCATCGAATTTCTTTGAATGTCCATTCAATTTCGCACCCGCGCCCATGTGAGAGCTTTTGCGCTGAAGCAAGGTGCCGGATCGCAAAAACCACGTTGGTTTTTCCCGTTAAGCTTCAGGAACGATGCAAACCATTTTCCGGTATTTGGCCTGGATTAGGCTAGCATTGCCTGCATTCGCAGGAGAGTGGAGCCCGGCACTTCAGCTCTCTCTGCCAGGCCAGTACTTCGCCTTGGTTGCAATCCAGCGCTCCGCGTCGGCTTCCGTATCAAAATCTCCGATGTGAGAATCCGGCCCATTGCCGGTCTTGACCGCTACAAACCAGCGACCGTCTTTTGTCTTCTCCGGCTGAAAATGAGGCGTCTTGGTCGTCATGCCACTCAGTATGCGATGTTGATGTCCAACATTCCACACGCCGCGACTGCGACGGAGGCTTAGCCCATTCGGGGCATGACAATAACGTATAAGGTCCATCAAGGACGCGGAGAGCGTCGCCGGAAACGAAGAGCCCGTATTCGCACGGATACAACGAGCGTGTTCTGAGGCCCATGATCGAACCCTCGGCGGATAGCGCATGGGACGTTCGCTATGCCAACACTGTCCAGGCAAGAGACGGAAGCGCTCGCATGCAAATGTGACGTTTGCGGTCGTCATATGGGCCTGTTGGCCGAACTACGCTCCGTTGGTAAGTACGAAGCGGTCCATGTGTTTCGTTGCTATGGCTGCAATTCAGTGAAGTCGGAGCAAGAGGCCCGGCGCTGATTGGGTATCTTTCGCGACGGCCTCATGCGAGGCATCTCGCAGGGAGATCTCGGCAAAAATCAATCACGGGCGCAGCAACGTTCGGTCCTGATCACTACTAGTTGGCCCGCTCTCCCGGCGCGATTCCTGGTGGTTTATCTCCCTGCGATTGGCGCAATCTCCGATCGTGCCTGAGACGCCAGTCGAATAGCGTCAGCCCGAAACTGTGGTGAGATCAAGCACCCACCGTGCGACGCAATATAATCCCTACTGCAGCCCCGCCCTCGTCGAGGCGACCAATCGCTTCGCCAGATTGCGATGATGATAACCATGCTGCCGGACGTCGTCGCGAATACCGTGGCTGACAGATCGAACGACACGCTTCTGTTTGCGCCACCTTCCGGCGATTGCCGAAGGGATAGAGCCACCCCGAATAACAACCAGAAGCTCGTTGCTCCTGTTCAAATAAACATCGTACATAACATTCCCCGCTTACTTGCCGTAAAGTCCAATCAACGCCTGGTTGCGAAGCAGCAGACCCTGCCCAGCGCGTTACGCTGGACGGTCTTCCGGAATCCCCTGCAAGGCCTGTCGAGCAACGCGCCCAAGAGCCCCAAGCGTCTTTTTCCCCTGCTGGGCGGCCCGCAGCAGCTTTCGCGCGATGAACTTCCTGGTTTCGTGATCGCCACCGCCGTTCGGGAGATCGCGGCAGACTTCATCCAGAACAACGTCGAGGTTAGCGGTCGTCCGCTCGTCAAACTGCTTCATGAAAAGGCTCGCAACGAAATGAAGACAAACACTCCGGGCGAAGGCCAAAACGTCCAAGCTTGGGCGATATCGCCGAAGTCCAATAGCGAGTTGGTAACATGAGGCTCACGACGTCCGACCGGCCAGTTCGGAACCGGACTTTTCCCCGTTTTCCCCGCCATTCCCGCGCGCGACGGCCTCGAGTACTGTCTCCGAATGAATTCGCCAGACCAGGCGCGGGACAGCGGCGAGGCCCGACCGCGCAAGATCATTCATATCGACATGGACGCGTTCTACGCGTCGGTGGAGCAACGGGACAATCCCGACTTGCGCGGCAAGCCACTGGCCGTCGGTGGCTCCGCAGAACGCGGCGTCGTGGCCGCAGCGAGCTATGAGGCCCGCAAGTTCGGGGTCCGCTCAGCAATGCCGTCGGTCACCGCAAAGCGTCAGTGTCCGGAGCTGGTTTTCGTGAAGCCGCGTTTCGAAGTCTACAAGGCCGTCAGCCGGCAAGTCCGGGACATCTTCGCCGAGCACACGGAAATCATCGAGCCGCTGTCGCTGGACGAGGCATATCTCGACGTCACCGAGAACATTCAGAAGATCGCGCTCGCAACCGAGATCGCTACCGCTATCAGGGCCAAAATCCTCGCCGAAACCGGCCTCACGGCCTCTGCCGGAATCTCCTACAACAAGTTCCTGGCGAAGCTCGCGTCCGACCATCGTAAGCCCAACGGCCAGTTCGTCATCACACCCGGGATGGGGCCTGCCTTCGTGGAGAATCTCCCCGTTGGCCGATTCCACGGCATCGGCCCGGCGACGACAGCCAAGTTCAACGGCCTCGGCATCTTCACCGGGCTCGACATCCGCAACCAGACGCTCGAGTTCATGAACGCGAATTTCGGCAAATCGGGCGCCTACTACTACTGGATCTCGCGCGGCGTCGACGAGCGTCCGGTTCGAGCGAACCGGATACGAAAGTCCATCGGCGAAGAGAATACATTCTCGAACGATTTGACAGCGTTCGACGCCCTGGCGGTCGAGCTCCGGCCGCTCATCGACAAAGTCTGGCGGCATTGCGAGAGCACCGGCAGCCGAGGGCGCACGGTGACGTTAAAGGTCAAGTTCTTCGATTTCGAGATCATTACCCGCAGCAGATCGGTGTCTAGCCCGGTATCTAACCGCGCTGACCTCGAGCGTCTGGCTATCGACCTGTTAGGGCACGAGATGCCCTTGCCAAAATCCGTACGCATGCTGGGCGTGTCGCTGTCAGCGCTCCATGACCAAGACCGAGCGGAACCTCAACTCGATCTCCCGATTTAGCACTCTCGATAGACGCACCTCTAATTTCAGATCGCCTGCTGCGCAAGCCGGCCCCGGATGACCTGACCGAGCGAAAACCGCCCTTCGGGCGAAATTTCATGGGTAGCATTCACGCAGAACTCGCCGGCCCCTTCCGCGCTCAGTCCATCGAACGACCGCCGCTTCCCATTGAACCATCTTGAGCTCTTTCCATTCTTTTCTCGCTGGACAGTGGGCAGAATTGGTCCAATCGTGCTGGGACAACGAGACGGCTTCATCGGTAACTCAGATCGGCTAATGGACATGAAGGCGAAAAAGCTCGCTGCCCTCTTCTTTCTGACGGCTTTCAACGCGTTGCCGGCAGGATCTGCCCTCACCTTGGAAAATATCAAGGCAAGGCTTGAAGCAGCTGGCTATTCGCAAATCCGCGAAGTGCCATCTGGCAAGATCAAGACGTTCAAGGCCACACGGGACGGGAAGGAACGGTCCATTCTCGTCGACAGCACCGGCCATATCCAGGAATTGCGATAGAGTCCTTGAGGCCCGAACCGCAATGGGGATCACCCGCGCAGCTGCAACGAGATCTCGGTGCTCGTGAACGTCCTCTCGGGTGTCAGCACCACCATGTCTACGACGGTCATCGAGCCCGGGTGGCTGTACACATATCTGACGTGCCAAAGCGGCCCGACGTCGGGTGAGATAACAAAATCTCCGGATTCGAGCGCGCGGGCGATCGTTCTGACTGCCACACTATTCTTTATCGGGAGGGAGAAAACTGCGTCGACAAGCGCCGCAAGGGTTACCCCATCAGCAAGGAAGGCGCGAGCAACGTTGTCCCCGTGAGCCTCCCGGAGGGCCGACACGATTGCGGCGACGGCTTCTGGGTTGTTCACTCTGCGCGCCTTGCTGAACCATGAGACGGTCAAAGGTAACCGGGCTTAACCGGTGACCTCATCCTCTTATAGGCCAGGAGCCCTTCCGTTGGTAACTCAAAGCGGACCGCCTTCACCCAGTCCGGAGCTCGCCCTTCGGCTCGATTCTGAAAAACAGCCCTTGCCACCAGCAGGAGGCGTAAACATCTATCATGTCGAGCAACGCAATATCCCTAACGGTAACAAGATGGACCTGACCGAAATCCAGAACTACGCGATACAGGCGAGAATGGCGTTCATCGTTGGCGCGGGAACGTTTGACCGCGTGTTCGCCGGCATCCGCTTTGCGGAGATCGACGGGTATCTTCTGTATGTCTACGCAAGAGACGAATCGAGCGCAGCCGAAATCGAGGACAATTTCGTTCTGCCCATCGCAATCGTTGCGTCGCAGATCGTCGGCCGGGAAATCGATGTCGTTGTCGTGCTACCGAAGGTCCTCCAGTGAGGGTCCCGCCAAGCGCCTGTTAGGCTTCTGCCGCCGCGGCTGCAGCTGTCGGATCGCCGCATACTGCACTTGTCCCAGCCACGTCTCGTTCGACGGCCAGAACACCGTATTGATCCGGATTTCGCGAGAGGCAGGACGGCCGTAATACAATCCCTGCCGATGTTATCGTAACTTGCAGAGCATTTTTCACCTTTCGAGTTTTTACAGGCCCATTGCAGCCGGCCGGAAAGGACCGCCCCTTGGACGGTCCTTTTCGATTCCACGGTCCGTTTCAGCGGCCATTGCGGGGATTCACCTTTGACGAAGGAGCAACTCGCTCGATACGCGGCAGACATCTTCCGACTGCTACGGGCGTTCCGCGCGATTAAGGATCGAGCCGCGCGGCGAAACGTTGTCGAGGCTGTCGAGGCAATGGCCGAAGGTCGCGTAGCCGACAAGGCCCTCGACGACAAAGGCGGAAAGCCTCATGCTTGAGCGATGTGCTGCGGGCTGGCTTAAGCCGGAGAACCGCTCTTGCCGTTCAATAGCTTCGGTGTGCTCCGGAGCCGAACCTGGAGACCAAGAAAAAGGACGTGGTTTGGTTCGCGCTTGACGACGATCGGCAGCTGACGGCCTTCGCCGGCATCTGGACCACGATCAAGGGGGTGATCGGGCACCAAGTCAAAGTCGATCCCAGGTTCTCACAACGTTTATGGCTTTTTGGCGAGGCCGGCGAACGCTGTCGTTGAGTCAATCCACCTCTAGGTCATGCCCGTTGTCCTCACTACAGACGAGGAGCGCGACGTATGGATGCGACGCCGTGAGATGAGGCAAGAGCGCTGCAACGACCTTTGCGGGACGAAACGCTTTGCGACTGTGAACCAGGGGACGGAACGAGGACCCGGCTACGTCATGAGCCTTGCTGTTGGCAAGCGCTCCGGAAGCGGCGCCAGCTATTTGACCTTGCGAGTTCCCGTTCGTCCAAGCGAAAGCTTTCGATGTATCCCCATCGACAGGGTATGCGGCGACTTGAAGATCTCAAAACCAAGGCGGTCTCGCGCGGCATCGCTTATTCTTACGCCATCTCTCGTATCTGGTTTGACCAAGCCTGTTTTCGGGATCAGCACGTAGTCGAGCACCGACTTGGCGTCGTTGGTCAGCCTGATGACGACGACCCACCGGCCGATCACCTTTCGAATGAATGGAATGCGGTACTGGTTTAGACACCCGGGATAGCGGTATGCGCGAGCAACGCGAAAGTCCAGCAAGACCTCCCTTCCGATAAGGACTTGGTCGCCCGATGAGTTTGCTTTTATGCCGAGCGCTTTGAGATCCGCCACGATCTCCCGGCGCAGCGCTCCTATCTCCTCTGCCCAATGCTCTTTCGCATCAATGTATGTATGGTCCCGTTCGGAAGTATAACCGATCAACCGGTAAGCTTCTCGAATAGTTCCGAAATGGCGAATGAAAGTGTGGAAGCTCGGCAATCCGACAGTGCTATTGATGATACCGGTGCTCAACCGTCCTCTTTTTTTGAGGGTCCGGCGCAATCGAACTAGCATTTCAGTTTCTGATACCTCGACACGCCGGTTAGCAAGAATCTTTTGGACGCGTTCGAAGGTGGACACGCTGATCACCGGGTCAATGCACCGTTCCACGCGAATCCACTGGTCGGGTGGATTGATGACTCTTGGCCCCTTAAGTTTGCGCGAGACTCGATTGTAAAGGAGGTTTCCGATAAAGGCTTCGTTTTTGAGAATGCGATAGATGAGCGCAGGATTCCAAGGGTGCCCCGTGGATGTCTCCACATTGCGGCGGTTCAGCTCTCTCGCTATCCATGCATCGCATTTTCCCTTGAGACATTGCGCGAAAATCCATTTGACGATGGTGACCTGATCCGGAGGCCCCGGCCGGATCTTCACGCGGTCGGATTGCAAAAATTTGGCTTCGCCCTTCTCCAGAAACATCTTCGGCCGCTGCTTCTGGTCAACCAGCTCGCGTCTGAGACCGTAGGTCTTCGGAGCACCTACCGAGAACCCTTGCCGGATAACCCGCGAGTGGGAGGCATGCACCCTGGCGGATAGATCGCGACTGAAGTCGGCGGCCTGCGTTCGCTTGAGATACTTTCCCAAGGTAGAGGCCAAACTGAAGTCATTCTTGAATCCCTCGGCGCAATATTCGACCTCCACCCCGGCTTGCCGGCAGAGGAACTCGTAGTGAGCACCTTCGTCTAGATCTTGAAACCGCCCCCACCGGCTCACGTCGTATACGAGAAGCTGACCATAATCGGCTGCGCCTGTTGTGACATCGCTTATCAACCGTCGAAGGCCTGCTCGGTTCTTGATCTGAAGGCCGCTTTTGCCTTCGTCCGCATAGGTCTTGACGATCGCCAGACGGTGCGCGCTGGCGTAAGCCGCGATCACTGCCATCTGGTTTGCGATTGAGTAGACTTGCTTTTCGGTAGACATGCGAACGTACTGCGCCGCTCGCCGTTCCATGTCACCTTTTGGAAGGTGATCCTTCCTTATCGTAAGTGCATTTGCCATGGGCACCCCGACGAGGCCAGCTTACTCCATCTTTGCCATGCCCCAAAACCAACTTTGAAAATATTCTCTTTGCCGTTGGGCAAATCATCGATCCAATCACACACCCGATCAATTTGCCGGCAGGCGCTGATCTCATATCGGTTCTATTTCCCGCACCGATCGGGGGCCTCGCCGAAGCCTGACGCCGGCACGCCCAAAGGTGCATCAAAGCGATAGCCGCCCCCGAGCCGGCCACTCCATGCGCTGACATCAGGAACTGGTCACCACCGCGGGATAGTGAAAAGCCGATCTTAAGTGAGTGACAACGTTGAACTTAGCTGAACGCGAAAGAGACGGCGACAGAAACGCCGCTTAGCCAGGAATGACTTCTCAACTCCCGCGGCATCGGAGGTTGTGCCGAATGTCGCCTGCCGCCTGCCAGGCGAGCCGCCACAGCCGCGCGGCTTGCGGGCCCTGTGTTTTGATGCCGTCAGGTACCATCGGGCTGTTACCTGCCGGATATTGCCATGCTCCGCGGAATCTGCTTCGACAACGATCATTGGTTGCACGAGCCGGCAGCCTGGTATGTCGACACGGAGCTTGCGGGAGATATGAAAACGGTGCGGTCATCCTTGCGTTCCGGTGACCGGTCTGGCCCGAGGCCGGCGACGCGCCGGCCGAAAGCCCCGTCCGCAAGCCGCGGACGCAAGGCCGAGTCCGACAAAGGCTCTGCGGCCGCAACGCCCAAGTCAGAGCGGTCGCGGGACCTCATCCTGCATTCCGCGGCCCAGCTGTTTCGTCGCCAGGGGTTTTCGGCAACGACGCTGCGCCAGATCGCAACCAGGGCCAAGATAAAGGCCGGTAGCATCTACTACCATTTCGACTCCAAGGAGCAGATTCTCGACGAGGTGCTGGACCGCGGCCTCCGCCACGTGTTCGAGACGGTGAAGAACTCGGTCGAGCGCGCCGGAAAAGTATCGCACCGGCGCAAGATCGGTCTTGCGATCGAGGCCCACCTCGTCGCGCTCCTCGAGACGAGCGATTTCACTTCAGCCAACATTCGAATCTACGGGCAATTGCCGGAGCAACTGAAGAAGCCGCACCGGCCGCTGCGGCGCGCATACGCGGAATATTGGGACCAGCTCTTCATCGATGCCCGGCGCGCCGGCGAGATCCGCGCCGACATGGAGGTGGTGCCATTGCGTATGTTCGTGATCGGAGCTCTCAACTGGACAATCGAATGGTTCAGGCTGGAAAACAGGGATGCCGTGCTTGAATTGGCCCGTCGCACGGAGACGCTGATCTTCGAAGGCGTCAATAAGCCCTGATCCCAATCTATCTGCCCTGCCAGACCGGCTTGCGCTTCTCTGCGAACGCTTTCGGCCCTTCGATCGCATCAAGACTGGCATAGGCCTCCTCATGCAGGCGCTCGGCCGCGACGAGGCCCTGCGCAAACCCCAGGTCCATCGCGGCAAGCATGCTCGCTTTGGCCGCCTTGACCGACAATGGCGCGCCCTCGACGATTTTCCGCGCCAGCTCAAGCGCACGTTCGCGCACGGCCTTTGGTGTATCCTCAAGCGAGTTCACGAAACCATGCTCCGCGAGCCGTTCGATCGCGATCGTCTCGCCCGTCAGAACCATCTCCATCAGTAGGGGTTGCGGCACCATCCAAAGCATCGGCACCGCCCACGGGGACCCGCGCCCCATCTTGACCTCGGTTATTCCCGCACGGGTGCCGCGCAGCCCGATCCTCAAGTCGCACTTCAGCGCAAGCATCATCCCGCCGGCCATCAAAGATCCCGTCATGGCAGCAATGATGGGCTTGGAGACCTTCCGCATCGCGTGCTGCATGGGATCACGCATCAGCGTCAGGACATCCACCCCGTCCCTCGCCCGGATTTCCGCGGCCTGCTTCAGATCCAGCCCTGCGCAGAATACCCCGCAATCCGCTGAGGTCAGGATGATCGCGCGGACCGAGGCGTCGGTTTCGACCCTGTCCCAGGCGTCGGTCAGGCCGTTCATCGCCTCGACCGAGAGCGCGTTCTTGCGTTCGGGGCGGTCTATGGTCACGGTCGCGATGCCGTCTTCGACGGAATAGCGGACTTGCTCTTTTTCAGCCACGATATCTTCTTCCTTGAATTCTAACATTTGTTAGAATACATCGCCGCACGCCAGATGCAAGAACATGGCGCAGCTCTTGAGGCAGGAGGAAGCAAGATGGCGTATCTCTGGACGCCCCCCGCGGAACTGGTGGAGCAGAGCAACCTGAGCGCGTTTCTTCGCGCCACCGGGCAGCCGGACTACGACACGCTGGCGGCCAAGGCCGACATCGATCCAGCCTGGCTCGCGCAGGAAGTGTTCGGGTTCTGTGACGTTCGCTTCTATCGCAAGCCCGAGAAGATCCTTGATCTTGCACGGGGCGAACCGTGGGCGCGCTGGTGCGTTGGCGGGACCACGAACATCGTCCTCAATTGCATCGACAAGCACCGCGGAACTGAAGTCTGGGACAAGACATTCCTGGTCTGGGAAGGCGAAGACAGGCGCGAGCAGCGGCGACTGACCTACGCCGAGTTCGCATCCGCTGTCGAACGGCTGGCATCGGGCCTGCGCAAGCTCGGCATCGGCAAGGGCGACGTCGTCGCGATCTACATGCCCAACCTGCCCGAAACCTTTATGGCTTTCTTTGCAATCCTGAAGATCGGGGCGATCGTGATGCCCCTGTTCTCCGGCTTCGGTCCCGACCCGATCCGGGCGCGGCTCAACCATGGTGAGGCGAAGGCCGTCATCACCGCGAACGGTACCTGGCGCCGGGGCGCTCCTGCTCCGCTTAAATCGGTTCTCGACGAGGCCCTGGAGACCGCACCAACCGTCCAGCATGTGATCGTGGCAAACCGCGGCGGGCTCGGCATCGACACACCCATCCAGGCGGGACGCGACCACTGGTGGGATGAGATCGCAAAGGAGGAAGCAAATTTCCCGACCGTCGAGATGGACGCGGAAGATCCCGCCATCCTTCTCTACACGTCGGGTACGACCGGCGAACCAAAGGGCTGCGTGTGGACGCATATCAGCTTCATTGGCTCAATGGTGACGCGGGATATGATCATCTGCGGCGACTTCAAGCCAACGGACCTGTTTTTCTTCTTCAGCGACATGGGATGGATGGTGGGCGCGATGTGCGCCTGCATTCCAAGCTTCGCTGGCGGCAGACTCCTCGTGGCCGAGGGGACGCCCGATTATCCCGATACGGGACGCTTCTGGCGCCTGATCGCCGATCACAAGGTCACCTATCTCGGTGTTTCACCGACCATCGTGCGCGGCATGATGCGCCATGGCGAGGAGGTCCAGCGGTACGACCTCTCGAGCCTGCGAATGACTGCTTCGGGCGGCGAGGCCTGGACGGAGGCACCGTGGCGATGGTTCTTCGAACACGTCTGCAAGTCAAAGATCCCAATCATCAATATTTCCGGCGGAACGGAAGTCGGCGGCTGCATCTTTACCGGCACCCCGAACCATCCAATGAACCCATGTTCGTTCTCCCGGCCTGCCCTCGGAGTCGGCGCGGATATCGTCGACATGGCGGGTAACCCTGTCCCCGACGGCGAGGTCGGCGAGCTGGTGCTGCGTCATGCATCGATCGGGCTCACCAAGAGCCTTTGGAAGGACGACCAGCGCTATCTCGAGAGCTACTGGAAGACGATTCCGGGAATCTGGGTGCATGGCGACTTTGCCATGCGCGGCAAGGACGGTCTCTATTACATTCTTGGCCGCTCGGACGACACCCTCAAGATTTCGGGCAAGCGCGTCGGTCCGGCAGAGCTCGAGGGCGTGCTGACCGCAACCGGCAAGGTCGCGGAAGCTGCCGTCTTCAGCGTCCCGCATCCGGTCAAAGGCTCCGCTATCGTTTGTGCTTGCGTGCCGAGTCCTGGTGCGAAAGACCCCCGCGCGCTGTCGGAAGAGCTTGCCCAGGCCCTGGTGCACGGAATGGGCACCTCGTACCGCCCGGAAAGGGTATTGCTGGTCGATGACCTGCCGAAGACGCGTAACATGAAGATCATGCGCCGCGTGCTTCGCGCAGTCTTCGAAGACAAGGACCCCGGCGATCTGTCGGCGCTCGCCAACCCCGAGGCGATCCACCATATCCGTCAGAAGCTCAAGGGATAGCTGCCGGCCCGGATTGGCCCGGACCAGGCGACGACGCATGGTGTGAAGTGAGACATCAAGGCAACCACTCAGGTCGGTTGCCTTGATGTCGATCAGACGATCCTAGATCGGGCAATCCTTGGGGAAAGCTGGCTTGCGCTTCTCAAGGTGCGAGGCCAGGCCTTCGCGGGCCTCATTGCCGGCAAAGCCGAGGATTTCGAGGGCGGTTGACGTGTCGAACAGCGGCCCGTTGACGCGAAGCCAGTTGTTCAACGCATATTTGGTCCAGCGGATCGCACTCTGTGCGCCGGTGGCGAGATCCTGCGCCGTTTCCAATGCGATGCCTTGCAGCTCCGCATCTTCGACGCACAGCGAAACCAGGCCGATCCGCTCGGCTTCCTCACCCGACAGCGGCTTGCACGTGAGCAGATAGTACTTTGCCTTCGCCAGTCCGCAGAGCAGCGGCCAGATGATACAGGCGACGTCGCCAGCGGCGACACCGAGCCGGGTGTGGCCGTCCACGATCCGCGCCGATTTGCCACAGATCGACACGTCGGCAAGGATCCCGACGACGAGGCCGGCGCCCACGGCGACGCCATTGATCGCCGAGATGATTGGCTTGTTGCAGTTGATGACGTTGTAGACGAGATCCTTGGCCTCTTTCCAGGTCGCCATCCGCGCGGCCGGATTGTCGAGCAGTGACTTGATCAGCTCGAAATCGCCGCCGGCCGAGAATGCCTTGCCCGCCCCCGTGACAATCACGGCGCTGATGTCGGGATCGCAGTCGATGTCTCTCCAGATGTGAGTGAGCTGTGTATGGGTCTCGGCGTCGACGGAGTTATAGGTCTCCGGCCGGTCGAAGGTGATCCGAAGGATCCGTTCAGCCGGATAGTCGAGCTTCAACCTCGTGTAGGCCGCGTACCGATTGGACATATTGATCTTCCCGCTTTTGGCGCCTAAGAAGCGCTACCAATTATTTCTAACAGATGTTAGAATTTGTAGTCGGCCGGCGCAAGCACTGGCTCGAAACAAGAATGTCGAAAGACAGCGCTCGAGGAAACGTTGATGGAAACCGGGCTCAGTATCCAGACAGGCGGCGGATCCGGCATCGGAACCGTCGGTGCACTGTTCGAGGTCTGTGCGGAGCTTCATGCCAACAGGCCTGCGATCGAATACCGCGGCCGGCACGTGACCTATGGGGAGTTGCGCGACCGGGTCCGTCGGTTGACCGTCCTGCTTGCCGCGCGGGGCCTGCAACGTGGCGACCGGCTTGGCCTGCTGTCGCGCAACCGTCCCGAATATCTCGAGATCGAGTTGGCGGCCGCCAATCTCGGGATCATCACGGCTTGCCTTAACTGGCGGTTGTCGGAGCGCGAACTCTCCTATTGCATCGAACTGGTGTCGCCCAAGCTGCTGCTGGTCGAGGCCGACCTCGCAGCAAGCCTCCCGCCGGCCGTCAAGGCGAATCCAATCCTGGAGATCGGATCTCAATACGAAAGCGAGCTTACGCGAGCAGACGGGCGGGCATCCCCGTCTGTCGCCGAACCGGAAGATGGGCTCGTCATTCTCTACACCAGCGGAACGACCGGCCTGCCGAAAGGTGCCGTGATTTCGCACCGCGCGATGGTCATGCGGGCGTTGGTATTCTCCTCCGAACTCGGTATCGCTCCGCACGACACATTCGTCGCATGGGCCCCCCTGTTCCACATGGCCTCGACCGATCATGCGCTCGCCACCCTGCTGCGCGGCGGAACTGTCGTTGTGATCGACGGCTTCCAGCTGGAACCGCTGCTGATGGCCGTTTCCCAACACGACATCGGCTGGCTGGTCCTCATTCCCGGCATGGTAGAGGCGCTTATCGATGGTCTGAAAGCGCAACGCACCAAGGTGAAGGGAGTGCGGGTGTGCGGAGCCATGGCGGATCTGGTCGCCCCGCACGCCATTGCCGAGGTCACCGAAATGCTCGGCGCCCCCTATCTCAACAGCTTCGGCTCGACCGAGACCGGCCTGCCGCCGGCGACGCGGGCGCTGATTGCGCCAGGCGATGTGCCGGCCAGCCTGTCCAAGCGGCAAAATGCGTTCTGCCAGATCAAGCTGGTGGATACCTCCGACAACGAGGTCGCGCCCGGCGAGCCCGGCGAGTTGGTCATTCGCAGCCCGACACTATTCTCCGGCTATTGGCGCGCGGACGAGACCAACACGCGCGACTTCCGCGGCGGCTGGTTTCACATGGGCGACGTGTTCAGGCGCAACGCCGACGGATCGCTCGATTTCGTCGACCGCGCCAAATACCTGATCAAGTCGGGCGGCGAGAATATCTATCCCGCCGAAATCGAACGCGTCCTGCTAGGCGACGATCGGATCGCGGAAGTCGCAGTGGTCCGCGCTGCCGACCCAAGGTGGGGAGAGGCCCCCGTCGCCTTTGTCGCGTGCCGCGAAGGGGCTGCAATGACGGTAGCCGAGCTCACCGAACTGTGCCGCCGCGAGCTGGCGAGCTACAAGCGGCCGCGCGAATTCCGTTTCATTGCCTTTGGTGAATTCCCTCGCTCGACAAGTGGCAAGGTCCAACGCCACGAACTCGAACGCCTGTTGAAAGCTTCCACATGAGCGACACCAGCCTGAGAGGAAAGGTTGCCGTCATCGGCATCGGATTGTCGGCGGTCGGCAAGGTGCCAGGCCGCAGTCCACTCTCGCTTGCGGCAGAGGCCGCGGCAAACGCACTCACCGACGCCGGCCTCGCCAAGAGCCAGGTGGACGGCGTGCTGTCGAGCCATGCTTTCGCCTCCCCGTTCCATCGCTTCAGCGTTGCCTTCAGCGAGTATTTTGGAATCCGTCCGACCTTCTCGAACACGTTGCAGGTGTCCGGCGCCACGGCGGCGACGATGTTCAGCATTGGTGCGGCCGCCATTCACGGCGGCCTCGCCAAGGTGGTGCTACTGGTCGCGGCCGACAGCCTGATGACGGGGCTGACGCCGGATCTGGCGCTGCGTTCGCTCACCGAAAGCCGGGATCAGCAATACGAGATGCCGTTCGGCATTCCGGTTGTCAACACTTTCGCAATGACCGCGCACCGGCATATGAGGGAGTTCGGCACCACGCCCGAGCAGTTGGCGGAGGTCGCCGTCGTGCACAGGCGTCACGCGGCGCGGACCCCCGGCGCGCAGCAGACGGCGCCGATCACCGCAGCGGACGTGCTCAATTCGCCTATGGTCACCACGCCCTATCACAAGCTCGACTGTTCGCTGATCTCGGACGGCGGCGCGGCATTTGTCCTCACGTCGGCCGAGCATGCGAAGGCCCTCGGGATCGAGAAGCCGATTTTCGTCCTCGGTTGCGGCGAATGCTACACCCACGAGCACATCTTCCTGATGCCGTCCCTGACCACGACCGGTGCCGTCGAATCCAGCCGGCGGGCCTACGCAATGGCCGGCTACCAGCCGCGCGATATGGATGTCGCCGGCATCTATGACTGCTTCACGGGCACCGTGGTGATGATGCTTGAGGACCTCGGCTTCTGCCGGAAGGGTGAAGGCGGCCCGTTCGTCGCCGACGGACAAATGAGCTACGGCGGCCAAATACCCTCCAACACCCATGGCGGCCTGCTGTCATTCGCGCATTCCGGAATGCCTGGCGCCCTGTTCCACTTCCATGAGGTGATCGCGCAGCTGCGTGGGCAATGCGGCGAGCGGCAGGTCGACGGCGCCGCGCTCGGGCTGGTGCACAGCCTCGGAGCGGGATTCGCCACCAATGCCACGGCCATTCTGGGCACTGAGGGAACGCTGTGATGGCATCCGAGAATTCCACCCGAAAGCCCCTGCCCGCTCCGGATGCCGATACGACCGCATTCTGGCATGGCTTGCGCCACGGCAAGCTCCTGCTGCAGCACTGCCGCCGATGCCGCAACGTGCAGTACTACCAGCAAACCACATGTCGCGAGTGCGGCGGCGAAGAGCTCGAGCACAGGCCCGCGACCGGCCGCGGCAAGGTGCACTCCTTCAGCGTGGTCTATCGGGCTCCCGGCCCCGCATTCAAGGCGGATGTCCCTTATGCCGTGCTGCTCGTCGAACTCGACGAAGGGCCGCGCATGATCAGCACCCTGACGGGGAGCGATCCGGCGGACGTCACCTTCGACATGGAGGTCGAGCTCGCATTCGACCAGGTCTCCGACGACATAACTCTGCCGCGCTTCCGGAAAGCCTGAGGGATCCGCATGAGTTCTGCTTGCATCCGCGCGCGATCAATTCTAACAACTGTTAGAATTTTGCAGCACCTCGATTTTGTGGCGCTCGCACCGCCGACCCACCGGTCGATTTACACCAGCGGCAGGTCACCGACGGACTTGCCGCGCAGCCGCCAGGACCACCCGCAATGGCAATCATGAAATCGGACGTCGTCACCTCGACCGAGGACTACGCCCGCAACCGCAGCGCCTACGCCGAACGCGTTGCGGATCTCAGGCGGCGCCGGGCCGCGGCAGCACTGGGCGGCCCGGAACGGGCACGCAAGCTTCACAAGGAACGCGATCAGCTGCTCCCGCGCGAGCGGATCGCGGCGCTGATCGATCCCGGATCACCGTTCCTCGAATTCTGTCAGTTGGCCGGCGACGGCCTTTACGAAGGCGTACCGCCCGGCGGCAGCATCATTACCGGCGTTGGAATGATCTCCGATCGTCCCTGCATGATCATCGCCAACGAGCCCACCGTAAAGGGCGGCACCTATTACGGTATCACCTGCAAGAAGCATGTTCGTGCGCAGCGCTTCGCCTGGCAGCACCGCCTGCCCTGCGTGACCCTGGTCCAATCCGGCGGCGCCAACCTGCCCGACCAGCCCAATATCTTCCCTGACGATGGCCAGTTTGGCTCGATCTTCTACAACCAGGTCAGGATGTCGGCTGAAGGCATCCCGCAAATTGCGGTGGTGCACGGTCCCTCTACCGCGGGCGGCGCCTACATTCCCGCGTTGAGCGATGAGACCGTCATCATCAGAAACCAGGGCGCCATGTTCCTCGGCGGGCCGCAGCTGGTCTATGCGGCGACCCGCGAAGAGGTCGGCATCGAGGCACTCGGCGGCGGCGAGATGCATAGCCGCGTGAGCGGTGTCACTGACCATCTCGCCGAAAACGACGCCCATGCAATTGCCATCACGCGCGAGATCGTCGCCAGTCTCGGCGAGATTCCCCGGCAAACCCGGACCGTCGCCCCGGTGCGCGAGCCACACTTCGACCCCAACGAAATCTACGGCCTGATCAGTTCGGATCCGCGCATTCCCACCAATAATCGCGATGTCCTCGCGCGTCTCGTCGACGGCAGTGAATTCCATGAGTTCAAGCCGCTCTATGGCGACACGCTGGTGACCGGCTTTGCGCGAATCATGGGCTTCGAGATCGGCATTCTCTGCAACAACGGCGTGCTGTTCTCCGAAAGCGCGCTGAAAGCGACGCACTTTATCGAGCTGTGCTGCAAGCGCGACATCCCGCTGCTGTTCATGGCGGATGTCACGGGATTCATGGTTGGCCGTGAAGCCGAGGAAGGCGGCATCACCAAGAACGGCGCAAAAATGATCACGGCAATGGCAAGCGCCAATGTCCCGAAATACACGCTCATCATGGGTAATGCCTACGGCGCAGGCTACCTCGCGATGTGCGGCCGGGCGTTCCGGCCAAATGCCATGATGATGTGGCCAAATGCCCGTTCCGCCATCATGGGTCCCGACCAGGCCGCGACCACGCTCGCGATGGTTCGCGACGAGGTGCACAAACGCGAGGGCACGAGTTGGACGGACGCCGAGCGCGAGGCCTACATGGCGCCGACCCGGCGAACGTTCGAGGATTTCGCCAATGCCTACAATTTCGCCCGCAACACCTGGTGCGACATGGTGATCGATCCGCTCGAAACCCGCAGCGTGATGGCGCTGTTGCTTGACCTCGCCGGGCGCGTCCCGCGTCAGCACACCGATTTCGGCGTGTTCCGGATGTAGACGAAGGGGGCCGCCATGTTCAGGAAAATTCTGATTGCCAATCGAGGCGAAATCGCCTGCCGCATCGCCCGCACCTGCCAACGGCTCGGCGTTGCGGTTTCCACCGTGCACTCCACCGCAGATGCCGACGCCTTGCACGTCAGGGTTATCGGTGAATCCATCGGGATCGGCGGCGCGCCGGCATCGGAAAGCTATCTGCGGATCGATGCCATCATCGCCGCCGCGAAAACCACCGGCGCGGAAGCGATCCATCCTGGCTTCGGCTTCCTGGCGGAAAACACCGATTTTGCCCGCGCGGTCGAAGCAGCCGGACTGGTATTCATCGGACCGACGCCGGATACCATCGAGCGGCTGGGCGACAAGGCATCCGCGAAGCGGGAAGCCGTCACCGCCGGTGTCCCCACGGTACCCGGAAGCGAAGCTCCGAGCGAGGATCGCCTCGAAGTCGAACGCAGCGTCCGCCGGCTCGCACTGCCGGTCATGCTCAAGGCCGCGGCCGGCGGCGGCGGCAAGGGAATGCGGGCGATCTCGACCTATGACGGACTTGCCGACGAAATCGAGTCCGCGATGCGTGAGGCAAGGAATGCTTTCGGCGACGCAAGGCTGATCGTCGAGAAACTGATCCTGCAAGGCAGGCACATCGAGGTGCAAATCGCGGGTGACGGCGACGGCAACGTGATCCACCTGTTCGAACGTGAATGCACGCTGCAGCGTCGCCACCAGAAGCTCATCGAGGAAGCGCCAGCTGCCAACCTGGCTCCCGCCTTACGCCAGCGTATCCTCGACGACGCTGTCCGGCTCGGACGCAGGCTCAGATATCGTGGCGTCGGCACGGTCGAATTCATCGTCACCGGCACCGACCATTATTTCCTGGAGGTCAATCCCCGGCTCCAGGTCGAGCATCACGTAACCGAGATGGTTACCGGCATCGACATCGTCGAGGCTATGCTCCGCATCGCCGCTGGCGAAGGCCTGCCGGTGAAGCAGGGCGGAGTGTTGTGCCAGGGCCACGCGATCGAGGCGCGGATCTGCGCCGAAGATCCGAATGACGGCTTCATGCCATCCACTGGAGAGCTCGCCCATGTCAGGTTCCCGTCCAGCGGCATTCGCGTCGAGACCGGCGTCGAAAGTGGGTCGATCGTTACGCCCTATTACGACTCGATGCTCGCCAAGCTGATTGCTCATGCCGCCTCCCGCGATCAGACGCTCGACCAACTCGATCGCGCGCTCGGTGAAACCTCGATCTTCGGTGTCGTCACCAACCGGGATTTTCTCCGGCGATTGATCGCCTTGCCTGCGACCCGGGCCGCGACTTTTCATACCCGTCTGATCGACGAACAGATCGATGCGCTCGCGGCCACCGCTGGCGACATTGACCCGGAAGCGCTGGCGGTTGGTGCGTTTTTTTGGATGATGCGCCAGCGCGCTGCCGCTTCCGGCAACCCCTGGCAGTCCAACAGTCTGACCGGCTGGCAGATGGCGGCAGCCGACGACGGCTTGTCACCGATCCCCATTCTCCACCTCGAGGCCGCAGGCGACAGCGCGGAGATCCGCTTTGCGCCCTTGCAGCCAGATGGCGCGATGTTGATCGGTGTCGACGATGACAGGATTCGGGTGCAGCTGTCGCCGCTTGCCGATGGCATGTTCGCAGCCACAGTCAACGCGCGCTGCGAGACCGTGCGGATCGTACAGAAAGACCAGGCGATCTTCGTGCACGATCCGCGCCGCGCCCATACCATGACCGCGATCCCCTACCTCAGATACATCAGCACCGACGCCGAGATCAGCGGCGAACTGCGCGCCCCGATGACCGGCGTGGTGTTGAAGATCAATGTCACGGTCGGTAGCCGCGTGAAGGCAGGCGATCCGACCGTTGTCATGGAATCCATGAAGATGGAACTGCGCATTGCCAGCGAGGTGGACGGCGTCGTGACCGCCGTCCACTTCAAACCCGGCGACACCGTCGAGCGAAACGCCGTCGTCGCCGTCGTCGAGCCTGACCCGCAATAGCCAACTCCTCACGAACCCTTCAGGAAAGCACATGTTACGATTGGGAAGTGTAAATTATGATGTTCAGGGCAACATCGCGATCCTGACGCTCGACGAACCCAAAAAGCTGAACGCACTGACCAGCGGCATTCGTATGGGTATCCGCGAAGGACTACAGCGGGCCGACCAGGACGATGCGGTACGTGTCAGCATCATCACCGGCGCCGGTGGCATGGCATTCTGCGCTGGCGCCGATATCGGCACCTTCGATTTCGATCCGGAGAACGCCCGCGCGTTCTTCATCGACGCCATGGAGGTCCTGAGCGCTCCCGAACGGGCCCTCAAGCCGGTGATCGCCGCGGTCAACGGAATAGCCTATGGCGGTGGATTTGAGCTCGCCATTGCATCCGACTTCATCCTGGCGGCCGAGAGCGCTCGCTTTGCCGTACCCGAGATCAAGCTCGGGCTGCTGCCCGGCTTCGCTATCGTTCGGCTTCAGGACATCGTCGGGCGCGCAAAAGCCAAGGAAATGAGCATCCTCGGCGACCCTGTCGACGCCGCGGAAGCAAGTCGTCTTGGACTCGTATCGCGCGTCGTTCCCGACGAACGTCTTCTCGTCGACGCAATCGCGTTCGCGCAACGCATCGCCTCACAGCCCCGCCTTGCCGTTCAGATGGCCAAGTCCTTTTACAATCGCGGTCTTGGCGGCAACGAGATGCGTCATGCGATCGATGGGTTTCCGTTCCTGCTGATGCACGCCGATGCACGCGAAGGCATCAATGCATTCCGGGAAAAGCGCGAGCCGCGATTCGATAAGACGTAGCCGTAACGGCTGCGTTCGGCCCGACCACATCGTCGCGCAGACATCTGGGCGGCCGACCATTCCACTGTCCGATAAAACAATAAGGGAGAACACGTGAAGAGGAATTTCCTGGCCCTGGCCATCCTGGTTGCGACAGCGTCGACCGCCTCCGCCCAAATCTCGAATGACGTGGTCCGGATTGGCGTGCTGACTGACCTGTCAAGTTGGGGACGCGACAACAGCGGTCCCGGCTCGGTCGAGGCGGCGAAAATGGCCGTTGAGGAGTTTGGCCCGACAGTGCTCGGAAAGCCAATCGAGATCGTCAGCGCCGACCACCAGATGAAGACCGACGTCGGCCTGCAGATCGTTCGCGACTGGTTCGACAACGGCAAGGTCGACGCGGTAGCGGACATTCCGAACTCGGGAATTGCGATCGCCGTTCACAATATGGTGCGGGAGCGCAACAAGATCGCGCTGCTGTCCGGCCCGGGCGCGAGCTCCCTGACCGACGAATTGTGCAGCCCCAACACCGTACATTTTTCTTACGATACCTACGCGCTATCCAAAGTGACAGCGTCGGCTGTTATCAAGGAGGGTGGCAAGTCCTGGTTTTTTGTCACCGCCGACTACGCGTTCGGCCAGCAACTCGAGAAAGACGCGACGCGCTTCATCAAGGAGCTGGACGGCAAGGTACTCGGCAACGTGCGGCATCCGACCAACACAGCCGACTTCTCGTCTTTTGTACTGCAGGCGCAAAACTCCAAGGCGGATGTTGTGGCCTTTGCCAATGCTGGCCAGGACACCGACAATGCCATCAAGCAATCCGGTGAATTCGGCCTGGTTCAGGCCGGCCAGAAGCTTGTTGGCCTGCTGATGTTCGATACCGACGTGCACGCTGTCGGCCTGCAGGCCGCACAAGGCACTTACATGACGACGGCCTCCTACTGGAACATGGATGACAAGACCCGCGCCTGGTCAAAGAGGTTCTTCACCCGGACCAACGTCATGCCGACCATGATTCACACCGGCGTCTACGGCTCTGTGCTGCACTATCTCAAGGCGATCAAGGCTGCCGGCACAGATGATCCCGCCGCGGTCATGGCCAAGATGCGCGAACTTCCCGTCGAGGACACATTCGTACATGGCGCCAAGCTGCGCGAGGACGGGCGGGTCATCCGTGACATGTACCTGGCGCGCGTGAAGAAGCCATCAGATTCGAAGGAGCCGTGGGACTATCTCGAGATCGTCAAGACAATCCGGGGTGAAGACGCCTATCGGCCTGTCAGCGAGTCGAAGTGCGCGCTTCTCAAGAAGTGAAACGACCTGATCGGCGCAAAGAGCGAGCGAAGGCCACTGCTTGGCCGGGCGGATTTTGGGAAACAAGTAAGGCAATTCATTGCCGAACATCGGAAGGACCATCAGTTCGTGACCACAGCATCATCTCCAATCGAACTCGTCGTTGCCGACAGGATCGGGACGATTTGGCTGAACCGGCCGGAGCGAGGCAATGGGATCGAGCTCGGGCTGGCGACTGCGCTCAGGGCAGCTGCCTTCGACCTCGAACGTGACGCCAGCGTCAAGGTCGTCGTCATCCGAGGCCGCGGAGCAAATTTCTCGGTCGGCGGAGATCTTCGAGCTTTCTCCGCTGCCGGCGCCACCTTCCCGCGGCTTGCAATGGACATCATCACTGCTTTCCACGACGCACTCGTTTCACTGAGACGCTCAGGAAAGCCGGCTATCGCCGCGGTGCACGGGGCTTGCGCCGGCGGAGCAATGTCCCTGGCGTTGGCCTGTGATTTCGTTCTAGCCGCCGACACGGCACATTTTTCAGTGGCGTACCGGCGGCTGGGCGTTCCCGCCGATGGCGGCATGAGTCACTCGCTGACGCGCCTGGCGGGGCCAAGACGAGCGCTGGAGTTGATGCTCCTCTCTGACCGCACAAGCCCAAGCGAGGCACTGTCGCGCGGATTGATCACGAGAGTATGTGCAGAGCAGGAGCTCGAGGCCGAGCTGACCCGAATGGCGCGGGCGCTAGCCGATAACTCACCCGCCGCAAGCCGTGCGGTGAAAGCCCTGGTCTGGAGCGCCGATACCGCAACGTTCGACGAACAACTGTCGGCCGAGCTAGCTTCATTCGTCGACTGCGCCTCCTCGGCGGACTTTCGCGAGGGCATGAAGGCGTTCAACGAGAGGCGGCCGCCAATATTCGCAGGAGAGTGAGAAGATGGGATCCCTGGACGGTAAGGTCGTTTTCATTACAGGCGTGAGCCGCGGCATAGGCCGGGAGATCGCGCTCAAATTCGCATCGGAAGGAGCGCGAGTTGCGCTCGCAGCCAAATCGAGCGAGCCCCATCCCACCCTTTCCGGAACTATCCATACAGTGGCCGAGGAGATCCGTAAGCTCGGTACCGCCGCCCTTCCCCTCCGTGTCGATGTGCGCGACGCAGACGCACTCGCAAACGCCATCGAAAGGACGGTTCAGGAATTCGGCGGATTGGACATCCTCGTGAACAATGCCAGCGCCATCAGTCCGACCGGCCTCCTCGATACGCCGGCCAGGAAGTTCGATTTGCTGAGTGCGGTGAACGGCAGGGCGACCTACATCTGTGCCTATCATGCTGTACCGCACCTGAAGCGATCGTCAAATCCCCATGTTCTCACCTTGTCGCCGCCACTGCCAAAGTCGGCAATCTGGCTCGGCAAGTATCCGGCGTACGCCACCTCGAAGTACAGCATGACGATGTACACGCTGGCGCTGGCCGAGGAATTTCGATCGTTTGGAATTGCCGCCAATGCTCTTTGGCCAAAGACCATGATTGCAACCGACGCCGTGCGCGTGCATTACCAGTCGGATTATCGCCGCAGCCGCTCGCCTTCAATCATGGCCGATGCGGCACACTTCATCGTTACGCAAGACAGCCGCGCATTCTCGGGCAGAACCTTGATCGACGAGGAGGTTTTGCGTTTGCAGGGTGTCGACGACCTGTCGGTCTATGCAATAGATCCTGCCAGCCAGCTTGCGCCAGACATCTTGATCGAATGACTGCAGCAACGATCGGGGAAAGCTTCCCTGCAGGGAGGCACCGAGCTACTGGGACTTACCCGGCTGCAGGAATGGCTTCCGAATGAACATCGTCAGCGCGCGCGTCGCCATTATTGTGAATCCAGCCTTGCCGCTTGGGTTGATTGCGAACACAGTTGCGGCCTTGGGCATCGGTATCGGCGCCGCGGAGCCGGACCTCGGAGGAAACCTCTTGACCGACGGTAACGGGCTCACCGTCCGGACCAGTGCAGACCGTCCGGTACCAATTCTGCAAGCCACGCCCGAAGCGCTGTCCGTACTGCTGACGCGCGCGCAGCCATTGGCGAGCGGCGCCGTTTTGGTACCTTTCCCGCAATTCGCCAGGGGGCTCCACCGCTTTGAGGACTATCTCGCCGAGTTTCCGCTGCGCGCGCTCTCGAACGAAACGATTGACGGCTTGGGCTTCTACGGGCCTGAGAAATGGGTTCGGTCGCTCACCGGCAATTTGAAGCTCTTGCGCTGAAGATAACGCCCCGTCGTGAACCTGAGGACTGACCTCATCATGAGCATGGTCGTGCACCCTTACGCCACGGCGCCATCCCCGCTCAAGCTTAGCTGTAAGGTGCCCTCGCTGGGAGATTAAGATCTTCAGCCCTCGTGAGCCACGTTTCAAGCTCACCGGGAAGCCCTCGAGTGCGAGCGGCCGGCTACCTCAAGGGGAGCCGTGTGACATTAGAGCTTCTGGATTTCGGCTGGTGGCCGGCCGGCCCGCAGGCCTTCCCGAGCCGAAGCTGTCCTCATCACGGTGGAAAAGCTTTTGCGCTCGTCAGCCAGGCCTTCGGCCAACGGACGGTCGAGAGCTGACCGGGTAAGGCGCTTGGCAAAGGCCAGGCCTTCGGCACTTCGGCCCGACAGCTCAGCGCCGATCTCAAGGGAGCGCGCGAGCGGATCGGCGACGACCTCATGCACAATTCCGATTTCGTGCGCGCGCTGTCCCGTCACTGTCAGGCCACGAAGGATCATCTCGAGCGCCCTGGCCTCTCCAACGATCCTGGGCAAACGCTGTGTACCGCCACCACCTGGAAAGATGCCGATGCGCGTTTCCGGAAGTCCGATCGCCGTAACACTGCTCCCGGCGATGCGCAGGTCGCATGCCAGCGAAAGCTCGAAGCCACCTCCCATGCACAGGCCATTGATTGCCGCAATGACCGGCTTGTCGACGGCTGCAATCGCATCCGTCAGCGCGTGGAAACCAGGTGGTCGAGGACCAGGCGACGACGGGGCTCGAGACGCTCCGCGCTCAATGGCATCTGCGGCCTCGGAGAGTTCCCCCACGTCGTAGTGACGGATGAAGATGCCGGGTAGGCCCCCTGTAATGACAATGACCCGCACCGATGGGGCCATCCCTGCAGCGGCTACCGCATCGAACATCTCAGCCGCCCCGACGGCCGTCATGGTGCCGAATGGGGCGTTAGCATAGGTGATGACACGGACCGCGTCGTGATCCTGGGTGGAAACAAGGGGCATAGCCTACCCTCACCGCAACCGCTCGCCGGACAATCACGCGTTGGCGCTGCACCGCTCAGAATGCGCCCGGCTCCCGCACCGATCAAGCCTCGGCGCGCTAAGATTGCCATTGCAGCCGCGCGGTTCATTCTTAAAATCCCGCCTCCCCGGCATGCGTTTCGGACGGGCCTGTACAGCGGAGTAGACGTTATGCCCAAACCGGAAAGCTTCCCAATCGATAAGATCTACGTTCCCGTGAAAAGAAGGAAGACAATCAAGCCTCAAGTCGTCGAGGAGATCGCTGGAAGCATTCTGGAAATCGGACAACAAACCCCCATTCTCGTCAGGCCCGACGAAGACCGCTTCGTTCTGGTCGAGGGACTACAGCGGCTCGAAGCTTGCAAGGCGCTTGGAGAGACGACGGTTGTGGGCATCGTGGTCTCGGCGGAGGACGCTCAGCAAAGGACGCTCTTGTCCGAGGGACCCGAAGCAGATGCAGAACGCGACAAGATGGCGCGATTGAAAAAACTGCGTCTCGAGAAGGAAGCTGCAGAAGGTTCGATTGCTGCCTTGAACAGGACGGATAAGGAGCGAGCCCGCCCGGCAAGAGGCACCGGCGAGAACCCGAGAACATCGCCAAGCCGGGCCTCAGCACCGACGCCGAAGAAGACGTTGTCGGAGTGGATCGCGCAGCAAAAGCGCGACGGTGGCCATTATTGATTGCCCGCTTCGGTCTTGCATCCGACGCCATCCATCCGGCGATGGATTTTTCTTGATCTCTCGCTGCTCAAGCGATCTTCCAAGTCACGGCAATACTTGAACTTTCGCCCCATCCATCCTGCGCTTGTTTGAACCAGCTTAAGCCAAGGAAACAACGTCGACACACCGGGTCCGGCTCGTCTGCGTCTGGATCATTCTTGCCAATCCACAAAACTTGTTAGCCGGTCGAGTGACCGTCCACCCGGTCAGCGCCTTGCTTCAGCCGCCATTGCAGCAACGAAAAGGATGGATCGGACTCCGGGTGATGTTCGAAGACTCCTCCAACCTCAGTTCCGATGACCACGGTCTGGCGCGGATCGCCCAGCAGATTACCCACCATGCGCACGCCACCGGCGTGTGGCAGCTCGACGAGCAGCGCGAGATACGGGCCGTGCTGCTTTAGCGCCGGGTGCGACGGATGCCAAACGCGTTCCCAACTGTAGATGCGGCCGGTTGGCTCGACGTCAGTCCACGTAAGGTCAAAGGAATGACAATTGTGGCAAATCCATTCGGGGCCGAATTGCCAGGAACGGCAGCCGGCGCAGCGTTGCACCAGCAGGCGGTTTTCCCGCAGGCCCATCCAATACGGCGCCGAAAGCCCATCTGGGTCACTGACCGGAATAGGCAACCCGGCAGGAAGATAGTGCGCACGTGAAGACCCACTCATAGCGTCGCCTCTGAACCCAGAATGAGGTTGCTGGCCGGCGTCACCATCGGGCCGCCGATCACGAGCGCCACATCATTTCGTCGAGCCTGGCTCGCCGACGCGCCACGCACCTGACGAACCGCTTCCAGCACGAGCTCAAAGCCGTGCACGTAGCATTCGGCAAGGTTGCCGCCACTGGTGTTGAGCGGGAGCCTCCCGGATGGAGCGATCAAATTGTCGAAAGTCAGGAAGTCGTTGGCCTTCTCGGGCCTGAAGAAGCCGTGCTCCGCCAGCGCCATCACGACACCGCCGGTGAAGTTCTCGTACGCCTGGACCACACCGACATCCGACGGCCCTACCCCGGCCATGCGGTACAGATCGGATGCAACGGTGCCGAAGTTCGCGGTGGCGTAGAGCGGCGCGTTGTGCGCCGTTGCCGCCGCACGATGCCCGGATCCGAAGGCCGCACCGAGCAGATAGGCCGGCTTGTGCCGGAAGTCGCTGGCGCGCTCTGCCGACACCAGCACCAATGCCGCTGCGCCGTCATTTTCCATGCAGCAATCGTAAAGATGGAAGGGCTCCACGATCCAGCGCGAGGCATCGTATTTCTCGACATCCAGCGGCTTGCCTCGCATCACCGCGCGCGGGTTGGCCTGGGCATGATGATAGGAGGCGAGCGCAATCGCGCGCAAAGCCTCTTGTCGCACGCCATGCTCGTGCATGTAGCGTTGCACCCGCATGGCAAAGCGCTGCGGGGGAGCCAGCACCCCATAGGGCATCAGATAGGACCGTTCGCCCGAAACGGTGTGAATCCCGGCTGCCTGTCCGAAACGGCCATATTGGCCCTGAGCCAATGAGCGGAACACCACGACACAATCGGCAAGGCCCGCGACGATCGAGGCGGCCGCATTGGCAACCGCCGCGCTGCAACCGCCGCCGCCTCCGCCCCATTGCATGGTCGCGGAGCGCAGTCGATGCGTCCCCAGCGCCGCAGCCAGCCGTGACGCCTCGCTGCGATCGTCGCTGTAGGACGAGAAGCCATCGATCTCGCGGGGATCGAGCCCGGCATCCTCGCAAGCCGCCAGGATCGCCTTCAACGCGAGCTTGAATTCCGGATCGGGAGAAGCGCCATGACGATAATATTCGGTTTCACCGATCCCGATCACGGCCACACGCCCCCGCAGCGTCCGCTCGTCTCGCGCGCGCCCGGTCACGGTTTGGCATCCTGTCGCGAAGCCTCGCTGCCGAACGCACCGCCTCCGGCAAGGCGCGCGATCTCCCTCTTGTCGTAGCCGAGCAACTCAAGCAGCACGTTCTCGGTGTGCTCCCCAACTGCCGGTGCCGCAACGGGATCCACGATCGGTGTCCGCGAATACCGGATCGGCAGGTTCACGTTCGGCACCCACCCCACCGTCTCATGCGGGATCCGGGTGACGATCCCGCGCTCCCTCGCCTCGGGCGAACGGATCGCCTCGCCGACGGTGCGCAGCTGGCCGCAGGGCACGCCGGCCGCCCGCATCCGCGACTGCCAGTGCGACCAGGGCCGCCGGGCAAAGGCATCGCCGAGGATCGCGAACAACTCCTCGCGCCGGCGGATTCGATCGGGGCCGGTTGCATAGATTGCGGCCCCCGCGAGATCCTCGCGCTCGAGAACCTGCGCCATCAGGCGCTGGAAGATCTTGTCATTGCCGCAGTTGATATAGAAGGAGCAATCGCTGGCCTCGAACACACCTGACGGACACGTGTCCGGGCTGGTATTGCCGCTTCGCTTCGGATCGGCGCCGCTAAAGAGCGACTGCGTGGTCGCGTAGCCGGTCATCAGGACGGCGTTCTCGAACAATGACACCTCGATGGCCTGGCCGTGCCCGCTGCGCTCGCGCGCGAACAAGGCGCCAAGGATCGCATTGCTCGCCATCATGGCGGTGCTGATGTCCATCACCGGCGACAATGCCCGCACGCCTTCGCGGTCGGCATAGCCGTTCATCGACACGAAGCCGCTCTCGACCTGCGCGATCGGATCAAAGCCAAGCCGGTCCGAAAATGCCCCGTCGCGGCCATAGGCCGACACCGAGCAGTAGATGATCTCGGGTTTGAACTTGCGGCAGCTCTCGTAGTCGAGCCCCAGCCGTGCCATCACGCTCGCAGAAAAATTCTCGACAAGGACGTCCGCCGTTGCGATCAGCTCGCGCGCGATCTTCAGGCCCTCCAGGGATTTGAGATCGAGGGCGACGCTGCGCTTGTTGCGGTTGGTCCACAGGAACGGCGCGCCGTGCCTGAGATCGGGATGCACCGGGGGATAACGGCGCAGATCGTCGCCGCGGCCCGGCGCTTCGATCTTGATCACCTCGGCCCCCATGTCGGCGAGGATCATGGTGGCAAACGGCCCCGCGATGAAATGCGAGAAATCGATCACCCGGATCCCCTCGAGCGCCTTCGGCGCTCCAGCGGGACGAGGCGTGTGCTCGGGGAAGTCGGCTTCAAGCTGATCCAGCATCGGGATATCCGTCAATTTGAGCAGTGTTGATCCAAGGATCGCGGCCGTCGTCGTCAATTGCTCTTCGGCGGGTCGACGAGCGAGCAACCGCCCTGGTCGAGCGGCCGGAAGGCTTCCGGCCCGGACAGCACGCCGACTTTCTCGAGGAGATCCCACTTGCTCTTCGACGCATTGGGGCTCTTCACTTTCAGGATGTACATGTTGTGAATGGCGCGGCCGTCGGCGCGCACCACGACCGGCCCGAACAAGGCGTCATCGATCAGCTTCTCCTTCAGCTTCTGGATCACGGCTGGCGCGTCATTGGTTCCTGCCGCCAGCGCCGCGTTCAGATAGGCCAGCACGGAGGAATAGACGCCGGCGTGGAAGGCGGTCGGCGACTGCCCATGCTGCCGCTCGCTGAATTTGGCCGACCAGGCGCGGCTGGCATCGTCGAGGTCCCAGTAGAACGGCTGCGTGATGATCAGCCCCTCCCCGACCGCAAGCCCGCTCGACTCGACATCGTTGGTGGTGGTCAATAGCGCGGCGAAGGTGCGTCCGCTCTGCTTCAGCCCGAATTCGGCGGATTGCTTGATCAGGCTGACGGTGTCGCCCCCGGCGGTCGCGAACGCGATCACGTCGGCGCCCGAACCTTCGGCCTGCAGGATGAACGAGGCATAGTCCGCATTGTTGATCGGCACATTGACCGATCCGAGAACGGTCCCGCCACCGGCACCGATCACCGCCGTCCCGTCGCGCACCATCGATTTGCCGAGCGCATTGTCGGTGGCGATGAAGTACCATTTCTTGCCGCCATGATGCACGAGATAGGCGCCGATGGTGTGAGAGGCCGCCCAGGTATCGAAGGTCCACTGAATCGTATTGGGCGAGCAGTATTTCCCGGTCAGGTCGGACGACGCCGCGCTCGATGCGATCAGCGCCGCTTTGGTGCCGCGCACGACCTCGTTGACCGCCAGCCCAACGGCCGAGTTCGGCACGTCGGCGACCGCATCGACCTTCTCCTGATCGATCCAGCGGCGCGCGATGGCGGCGCCGACATCGGCCTTGTTCTGGTGGTCCGCCGAGACGATCTCGACCTTGAAATCCGGATGAAGCCGCATGAAGTCCTCGGCCGCCATTTTGGCCGCTGTCACCGAACCTTCGCCGGCATTGTCCGAGTAAGGGCCGGACGCGTCGTTGAGTACGCCGATTTTCAGGGACCGCGCGGCGACCGCCGACGCCGGCGAACCGGTACAAAAGGCCAGGAGAGCTATTCCGGCTATCTGCGAAAGATACTTCATTGTTTCCACCCGTCGTATGTTGTTGTGTTAGAGATCGAGCACTAGCGTTCGGGACTTGGCGCCCGAGCAGCAGATCATGACGCTCTTGTTCGCCGCCTGCTCATCGTTGCTCAGGAACTGGTCGCGATGATCGGGTATGCCCTCGAGCACGCGCGTCTCGCAGGTGCCGCAGACACCTTCGGTGCAGGCATAGTTCGCGGCTATCCCGGCCTCCAGCAGCGCATCGAGGATGGTCTTGCCGGCCTCGACCGCGATGGTGCGGTTGCTTCGCGCCAGCTTGACGTCGAAGCCACCTTCGGTGGCTGGAGCTTCCCGGGCCTTGAAATATTCGACATGTACGTGATCGGCCGGGTGACCGGCCGTCGCCGCCTCGAGCGCCTCGAGCATGGGCACCGGACCGCAACAGTAGAGATGCGCGCGAGGCGGAGCGTTCATGACGAGCGCCGGGAGATCGAACGCCCGTCCCGATCGCTCGTCGTCGAAATCGAGATGTACCCTCGATCGGTACGTGCCGAGTTCGTCGAGGAATGCGGCAGCGGCGCGCGTCCTCGCGGCATAGAACAGCTCCCAGTGACGTCCAAGCGCCTCAAGCCGTCGGATCATCGACAGCAGCGGCGTGATGCCTATGCCCCCGGCGATCAGGACAGAATGGTCGGCCTCCTCACGGAGCGCGAAGTTATTCCGCGGCTCGGAGATCCTTATGACGTTCCCGACCCTGACGGTGTCGTGGACGAAGCTGGACCCACCCCGGCTCTCGCCATCCCTGTTCACCGCGATGACATACCGGTGCCGCTCGCATTGGTCGTTTACCAGCGAATAGCTGCGGATCATGCCGTTCGGCAGATGCAGGTCGATGTGGCTCCCGGCCGTGAACGGCGTCAGTTCGCCGCCCGTCGGGGCAATCAGCTCATACGAATTGATCCGCTCAGCCTCATATCCGATACGCTTGACCAGCACCTCCAGCGTACCAGCCGTATGTTTGAATGCGCTCACAGCTCGTACCCGAAATCGGCGCCAAGCTTCGCGCGCATGAACGGCGCGCCGACGTCAACCCAAGAATCCTCCGGCGGCAACCGCAGCGAGACCGCTCGCACCATGAACACGTCCGGGTCCAAGACTCCTTTGGGTTTGATCGCGTGATCACGATAGGCGCCAAGCGCTTCAAGAATGAAACGTCGCGTCATCGCGATGCCGGTATCACTTGAGCAGAGCGTCTCCTTGGTACGATCAAAGATCGGAGAGACGCCGCTTTGGCAGGCGCCGTCCTGCACCCAGAGCCCCGGCAGGCCCGAGAACCAGGTGGTCCGCTGCGCCTCATAGTCGAACTGAAAGCCGTTGTTCGGATGATATTTCGTCCAGTAGCCTGCGTACGGGACCGTCACCGGGTGCTGGACGAGCGCGTGGCGGCTGGCATGACCACTCTCGCGGCCCTTGTGCCCTTCGGCGAAGACCTGCCGGGTTTTCTCCAGCAGCGGCTCCGAGGGATGATAGGAGAACATGATGCAGAGCGTGTTCTCGTCATCGATCGGCACCCAGGCGTGCCCGCTCAAATCCGGGAACGGCGACAGCGGAGGCACCAGCGTATAGAACGGCAGCAGGAACTGGTTGACCCGCCAGTACAGCGTGTTGGCATCGTAATTGCGCCGCGCGGCGATGCTCATGCCGAAATCCTGCTTGATGCATTCGAAGGTCGGGCGCAGGTCGCGCTTCTGGATCCAGGCGCTCGTCGTGCCCTGCGCATCCAGTCGTCCATGAAGCAGCGGCGCGTGCGCCGAATCGATCTCACCCTCGACCGCCTGCAGCCAATTGCACTCCTGGACGCGAACCGAGATGTGCGCCTGCTCGGCCGGCACCAGATTCCATTCGAGGTTCGGCAGCGGCGGAAGCTCAGCCTGGTCGGGACCCATATAGGTCCAGATCATCCCGTTGCGCTCCTTGCAGGGATAGGCCTTGATCCGCACCCGCTCCTTGAGGCGGCTGCGCACTGGCTCTGCCGGCATGTCAGTCACGGCGCCGGTGACGTCGAATTTCCAGCCGTGATAGACGCAGCGCAGCCCGCAATCCTCATTTCGTGCAAAAATCAGCGGCGCTCCGCGATGCGGGCAGGCCTGGTCGACCAGCCCGACGCGCCCCTCGGAATCGCGAAAGGCGACGAGATCCTCGCCCAGCAGCCGGATGCGCTTCGGCTGCCCGTCCGCGGCGAGGTCAGCCGACGGCAGGAAAGGAATCCAGTACAGGCGGAAAAGTTCGCCGAGCGGCGTCCCCTTGCCGACCCTCACCAGGCGTTCATTGTCTTCGCGCGAGAGCATGGGTTTGCCTCCTTCAATTGCGTGTGGCCGGGCCCGCCGCGCCGCCGAGAAGCGTGGCGACACGGTCAGACAGTCCGAGATCGTGAGCGGTCCAAAGCGGATCGGATGCGGTGAGCGGCTTGCGTGGGATCGGAGGCTGCTTGCCCTCCTCCACCAGGCCGACGATCAATTCGATGCGCCGCCGCTCGAGCTCGCGCAGAGCCTCCTCGACGACGGCGGCTTCCGCCGTGCACCCCGGCAGCTCCGGATAGGCAAGACGAACCCGCCACTGCCCCGGCTCGGTTTCGACCGCCTCCGCCTCAAGCAAATAGGGAATCGACAGCAGCTCACGCAGGTCCAAGTTTCAACCTCCCTCAACGAGGTCTTCGCATGGCATTTGATACGTATACGTACTACATCATCGGAAGGCTGACAAGAGCCGAGGGCGACCCTGTCTTCCTCAGAAGAGGCTGGTGACGTGGTTCGCCACGGGGTTGAGGACGATCAGCCAAGCTGCTAACGGCTAGGGCGCAATTCGCAGAACGCAGCTGGGATCCGACAACGGCATGGCAGCCGATAAAGGCAAGCAGACAACCTCGGCGGCAGACGTTGCACGCGACTGGCAGCTCGAGGGTGGTGTCGGATTCCTGTTGCGTCTGCTGGAGGCCCGCTACGATGGGCTCTATCAAAGCATGACGCGCCAGAGCGATATCACGCCGCGGCAGTTCGGTGTGCTGATGGCGCTGTATCAGTTAGGTCCCCTAACCCCCTCCGTACTAGCGGACCGGATCAGTTGCGACCGCAACACGCTCAGCGAAATGCTGAAGCGCATGGTTGCGCGCAGACTGGTCTCGAAGAAAGACAATCCGGACGACCGCCGCTCGCTCCAGGTGCAGATCACGGCTAAAGGCGAGGATGCGCTTCTCGCCGTCATTCCGGCCGCCGCCGAGCTGCAAAACATCATGCTGGCCCCCCTTCGCAAGGAGGACCGCGCGCATTTCCTGAAATGCCTGCTGGCGATCGCGAAGGCTCCGCCGCCGGACAGTCCGGCCGATACCTGAAATCGCCGGCGTCCAGCGGCCCTAGGCCTGCACCTTCCCGAACGTACCTGCAGCGGCAAGCGTCGCGATTGCGTCCGGCGACAGGCCCAGGATCCGCGACAGCACATCGTCCCGCTGCGCGCCGATCCCGGGAACTTGACGTCCCATCGGCGTATCGGCCCCGGACATCTGCCATGGCGCATTGACGCCGACGAAGTCACCGGCCCCGTCCGAGACGGTCCCAAACACCCCACGTTGGCGCAAATGGGCATCGGTCAGCGCCGCGCCCGGCGTCCGGTACTCGGCGCAGGGAACACCGGCGCGATCCAGCGCCGCGATGCATTCAGCAACGGTGTGGCGTTCGGTCCATTTCTCGATCACCTGCATCATGGCGGTCCAATTGGCGCCGCGCGCTGGAATGGTCGAAAAGCGCGGATCGTTAACCAGCTCTTCCTGCCCGGTCACCTCGCACAGCGCCGCGAAATTACGCGGCGTGACCGGGGCGATCAGGATATCGCCATCGCGCGTGCGGACTGGCCCATACGTCGGGCGCGGCGAACGGATCGGGAATTGCGCCTCCTGAAACTCATAGACCAGCAGATTCAGCATGCAGTCCATCAAGGCTACATCGACGCGCTGTCCCTTTCCGGTGCGCGTACGCTGGACCATCGCGGTCTGGATCGCGGAATAGCCGAAGATGCCGCCAAGGATATCGGCGACAAAGATCGCGCCCGGCGCGGGACGCTCCCGGTCACCGGCATAACGCATCAGGGAGTGATCGAATCCGCTCTCGGCATGGACGATCATCGCATAGGCCGCGCGCTCGGCCGCAGGGCCTGACTGGCCATAACCCGAGATCGAGCAATAGATGAGGCGCGGGTTGATCTCGCAAAGCGTCTCGTAGCCAAGACCAAGGCGGTCCATCACGCCAGGGCGGAAATTCTCGACGAGAATGTCCGCCTCCGCGACCATGCGATGTACGAGCCTGATGGCGTCGGCATTCTTCAGGTCCAGCGCCAGGCTACGCTTGCCGGCATTGAGCTGGCCGAAATAGGTGCTGTGGCCTTCGCGCAGCGGCGTTCGCAGCCGCATGTCGTCGCCTTCCGGAGGCTCGATCTTGATGACCTCGGCGCCGACGTCCGCGAGCAGCCGCGCGCAGTACGGCCCGGCCACCATGATCGAGAAATCGAGCACGCGCACGCCGGCGAGCGGCGCCCTGTCGCCATCCTTCTGCATCCGATCTCTCCTATCTCGGCAGCCCGAGCGCGCGTTGCGCGATCAGACTGCGCTGAATCTCGTTGGTCCCGATGCTGATGACCCACATCAGCGAATGCCGCAGGTTTTGCTCGAAGCGACCGTTGTCGATCGCGCCCGGCATCTGCTCGGACAGCGCGGCACGCATGCCAAGAATGTCGAGCGCAGTCTCGCCGAAGCGCTCCATCAGCTCACCGGAGAACACCTTGCTGATCGCGCCATATTCCGGCGGCGTCACGCCGTCGGCGGCAAGTTCGGCGCAATGCATCATCAAGAGACGGCCGATCTCGATCTCTGACGCCAAGGTCGCCATCCTGTCGCGGATGATTGGATCATCAGCGAGAGACCGATCGCCTTGCTTCGCCATCACATGCGAACGCAGCTGCTCGAAGGCATGCGCGACCTTCAGGACGATCCCGCCACCAACCAGCCCACGCTCGAAGGCCAGCGCGCCGGTCAACACTTTCCAACCGCCATTGACCTCGCCAACGAGGTTCTCGGACGGGATGCGGACGTTGTCGTAGAAGATGTTGGCAAACGTGCCATCGTACATGGTCGCAGACGGACGGATGGTGATGCCCGGCGCATCCATCGGCACGATAAACATGCTGATGCCCGCGTGCGGCGGCTTCGCGTCCTTGTCGGTCCGCGCGGCGAGGAACATGTATTTCCCCCACCAGGTGGTGGTCCAGATCTTCTGGCCGTTGATCACCCAGTGATCGCCGTCCCTGGCCGCACTGGTGCGCAGCGCCGCAAGGTCCGACCCTGCCTGCGGCTCGCTGTAGCCCATGCCATGCATCGCTTCGCCACGCAGGATTTCCGGAAGGTATTTCTGCTGCTGCGCTGCCGTGCCGAACATCATCAGCGCATTGGCCTGGATCGCCGCACCGATCCGCGGCGCCTCGCCCCGCTCCATCGTCTCCATGAAGGCGATCTGCTCCAGCGGCGAGCGCGCCTGGCCGCCGAATTGCTCTGGCCATCCGAGCCCGATCCATCCGGTCCCGCCGATGTCGCGGGCGAAGGGCGCATCGAACTCACGCTTGGCGAACGGCCTTCCGTCGAATGCTAGCTTCGCATCTCCAGTCCAGTTTTGCTCGAGCCAGAGCCGGATCTGCTCGCGAAACGCATTTCCAGCGGCCCCGAGGTCATATTGCGGCAGCCCGACGCCGCCCGCATCCAGCAGCCGCGCTGCCAGCCTGCTCTTGGCATCCGAGGCGCCGCCGAGCGCGATCGTATCGAGATGCACGCGCTTGAAGTGGATTGGCGCCTCGTGCTCTTCGGCATAGCCGATCGCACCGAACGTATGCTGGACCTCCAGCGACACCTGCCGCAGCGCATGACCGGAGAACGCCGATGCGCAATCGGCGAAGTAGCGCCAGCCGCCCTCGCCACCGTCATGCAGTCTGGCGGCATGGTCGAGGATCAACCTGACGCCTTCGAGCGCGATCAGGCAATCGGCCAGCTTGTGCTGGATGGCCTGGAACCTGCCGATCGGCTGCCCGAACTGGTGCCGTTCCTTGGCGTAGTCCACGGCGAGCTCAAAGGCACGCCGCGCCGCGCCGTGAGCGCGCGCGGTCAACATCGCTCTGCCCTTGATGCGGAGATGGTCGACATCGACTGCATCTATGGGAATGCACGTGAGCGGCGCTTCGTTCAGTCGGACCTCATAGAGCCCCCACGCTCCCATCGCGCGGGTTGCGACGCACTCGACACCGGGACCGTCAAGATTGATCAGCCCAAGCTGGGCCTGGTCTAGAACGACCAGAAGATGCGTCGCGCCTCCGGCAGCCTCGACAAAACGAAGCACGCCCTTTGCCTTGAGGTCCGTGACCTCAACCGCTCCTGTGCCGGCGTCCGGATCCAGCGCACCGAATGAGAAGGCGACGGTCGCCTCCCCGGAATGCAGCCGCTCCAGCAGATCCACCGCGACGTCGACCTGCGATCCGGAGATCGCAAGATTGGCGAGCGCCGCAGACCACATCGGCGCCGCGCAGCCGGCCCGGCCGAGTTCCGCCATGACGACGAGGATTTCTGCGAGCCCGCCTTCACAGCTCCTCGCACCGAGCGCGGCGACGCCCTGCCCAACGAGCTTGCGCCAGATCGCCGACACCTCGTCCGGCGAGGACGATGCGGTTAAACCGAGTGGAAGCCAATGCTCGTCCAGGAAACCGCGCAAGGAATCGCGCAGCATTCCTGCGACATCGTCATTCGACGCTTCGATCGCCGCCATGGTGAGGCCCGCGCTATGCCCGGCCGAATCTGGGCTTCCGCTTCTCCTTGAACGACATAGTCGCTTCCTTGTGGTCGGCAGTCTCGAACGTCACCTGCTCCAGCGCCATCGACGCCTCCAGCAGCATGTTGACGCGCTCCTTGACGATCTGGTTGATCGACAGCTTGGTCCAGCGAATGGCCCAGGTCGGACCGTTCGCGAGCTCGACCGCGATCGCGCGGGCCTTGGCCAACACCTCCGCGCGCGGCGCGACATGATTGACCAGCCCGATCCGCTCCGCCTCATTTCCTTTCAGGAGCGTGCCGCGGATCAGGAATTCCTTGGCCTTGTTGATGCCAACCAGCAGCGGCCAGATCACTGTGCCGCCGTCGCCGGCGACGAGGCCGACACGCGAGACGTGGGTGTCGCCGATCCGCGCGTCTTCCGCCATCACCGTGATGTCGCAAAGCAGCGCATGGGTCGCCGCAAGGCCGATGGCATCGCCATTGATCGCCGCGATGATGGGCTTGTCGAGCTCGAGCTGGCGGGTGACTCCGCGGCGGCTGATCATGGGATCGTGTACCTCGCCCTCTTCGAGCACGTCGCCGCCGGGCCGCTCGGACATCGCCTTGACGTCGCCACCGACGCTGAAGAAGTCGCCCGCCCCGGTCAGCACCACGGCATTAACGGCGTGATCGTCGGCGAGGTCGTCCCAGATCGTGCGCAACTCGCGGATCAACTTCTGATTGATGGCATTGCGCGCCTGCGGGCGGTTCAAGGTCACGGTCGCGACCTTGTCCGCGACCTCGACCGTCAGGCATTCATATTTGGCGTAATTGGACACGTTTGCCTCCATTGTTTCGCTGTTTGAGTTGTTGATTATTGGCAACGCAGGCGCGCGCTAGCGGCGCATCCCGGGCTGCACATCCGCCAATGCGACGTGAAGCGACATGAAGTCGGAGGCCAAGCGGTCTTAGGAAGACAAATATGTCTGGCAACTCCTTGGCTCACAGAACGACATGGCTACGATCCGACTTTCACTGAGCGCCGCCAGGAATTGCCGCCGCTTCTCGGCCAGCCGTGCCATCGCGACCCCGCTGGAAGCGACCTTGGCGTAGACGAAGCGCATGTGGATCTCGGTGACCGAGTCCACGATCATCGCAATCACCTTGTTGCCGGTCGAGGCCGCCAGCAACTTGTAGAACTCGCGCGAACATTCGACCCGGTCGAGCAGCCGCCCCTCCTTCGTCGCAAGCTCCGTCCGCTCGATATTGGCTTCCAATGCATCGAGATCGGCCCGGCGGGCATTGGCACAAGCCAGCTGCACCACGAGGTCGAGGACGTGGACCCGCGCCTCCGACAATTCCCGCACCGAAATCGTCCCGAGGCTCAGCATGTCGCGCATGACCTCATTCATGCGGCGGGTGTCGCCTTGCTGGATGAAAGCCCCGCCCTTGACGCCCTTCTGCAGCCGCAGCACGCCGGCCATTTCGAGGCTGCGCAATGCTTCCCGCAGCACATTCCGACTGACGCCGAGCTGCTGAGCCAGTTCGCGCTCGGCCGGCAGCTTGTCGCCGGGCTTCAGCACGCCGAGCGCCAGTTGCTCGCGAATCCGCTCGCAGATCTCCTCGAACGTCCGCCTGGTGTGAATTGGCCTGAATGTCGGCGCGGCCGGGGAGCCGGCCGCACGATGATCGGTGGCCCGCTCCCGGCGGCTCGGCGAGGCGGCAAGGGAGCGCTGCGGCGCGCGAGGGCTTGACTTGGTGCTCATGCGGTGGATTATTAAATGGATCACCCATTCAATGGAAGCCCTTTTTTGGCTTCCGGCAAAGAAAACGAAACGGGAGTTCGCATGAGTTTTTCCGAGGAGCAGGTCGCGTTCCGCGACAACGTGCGCAGAATGGTCGCCAGGCACGTGGCGCCGATCGCCGCCGAGATCGACGAAACCGACCGCTTCCCGCTCGAACTGGTCAAGCTGTTCGGCGAGATGGGACTGATGCAGCTCTGGGTGCCGGAGCGCTATGGCGGCCCGAATGGCAACCTGACCATGGCCTGCATCGCGCGCGAGGAGATCTCGAAGGTCTCCCCTGCCTGTGCGTCGATCGCCGCGCTCAACACCATGTTCATCATGCCGCTGCTGCATTTCGGCTCTGAGGAGCAGCGCAAGAAGTATCTGCCGATCATCGCCGAGGGTGGCGTGGTCACGGCAATCGCGATCTCGGAGCCGCAGGCCGGCTCCGACGTCGCCGCGCTCAACACCCGCGCCCGCAAGGACGGCGATAGTTATGTCCTGAACGGCCGCAAGCAGTGGTGCAGCTATGGTGTCGCCGCCGACTACATCGTGGTCATGGCGCGAACCAGTGACGGCGCCGGTGCGGACGGCATCAGCGCCTTCATCGTCGAGCCGAAGAGAATGCCGGGCATCACGTTCGGCCGCCACGAGCGCAAGATGGGCTTTCGCGGCGCGCCCAACACGCCGATCTTCTTCGACAATGTCCGCGTTCCCGCGGAAAACCTTGTCGGTGAGGAAGGCAAGGGCTTTCGCGCGTCGATGCGCGCGCTCGACCTCAACCGGCCGACCATCGGCGCGCAATCCGTCGGCCTCGCACAAGGCGCACTGGATGCCTGCGTCGCCTACGCCAAGGAGCGCAAGCAGTTCAAGAAGCCGATCGCCGAGTTCCAGGGCGTGCAGTTCATGCTCGCCGACATGGCCATGCAGATCGAGGCGGCCCGCGCGCTGGTCTACGAATGTGCCCGCGCCGGCGATGCCGGCGACTGGAAGCGGCTCAACGTGCTTGCCAGCATGGCCAAATGCGTCGGTAGCGACATGGTGATGAAGGTGACGACCGACGCGGTCCAGATCTTCGGCGGCTACGGTTACACGATGGACTATCCGGTCGAACGCATGATGCGCGATGCCAAGCTGACCCAGATTTTTGAAGGCACCAACCAGATCCAGCGCGTGGTGATCGCCCGCGAGCTGCTGCGCTAGTGCAGATCGATTTCAAGAAGAAGCAATTGCAGGGAGGAACGAACTTGAACCACATCATCAACCGGGCGCTGATAGCCGGCGCGGTGTCAGCACTTCTGGCGGTACCTGCCTATGCACAGAAAGCCTACGGTCCCGGTGCCAGCGATACCGAGATCAAGCTCGGCCAATCGACGCCGCTGAGTGGCCCCGCATCCGCGTTCGGCGCGGGCGCCGGGCGGGCGGTGGTCGGCTACTTCGAGATGCTGAATGCCAAAGGCGGCATCAACGGCCGCAAGATCAACTTCACGCAGCTCGACAATGCCTACAGCGCGCCGAAGGCGGTCGAACAATCGCGCAAGCTGATCGAGGACGTCGGCATATTGGCCGAGGTCGGCACGATCGGCACCGCGCCCAACGTCGCGATCCAGAAATATCTGAACGCCAAGCAGGTGCCGCAGCTGTTCATCACCGCCGGCGGACGCCGCTTCAACGATCCCAAGGCCTTTCCCTGGACGATCCCGCTCTATCCCGACTTCGAAACCGAAGGCCGCGTCGTCGCCAAGTACATCCTGACGGCAAAGCCGGACGCCAGGATCGGCGTCCTCTATCAGAATGACGACTATGGCAAGGACTACCTGAAGGGCCTCCGCGCCGGCCTCGGTCCGAAGGCCGAGCTGATCGTCGCTCAGGCCTCCTACGAGCTCGCCGATCCGACGATCGACTCGCAGATCGTCCAGCTGAAAGCCGCCGGCGTCGACACCCTGATCGAACAGTCCTCGTCGAAGGCGGCGGCGCAATCGATCCGCAAGGTTTACGAGCTCGGCTGGAAGCCGCTGCACGTGATCGGCGGCTCGACCGCATCGGTCGAAACCATCCTGAAGCCCGCGGGCCTCGAAGCATCGAAGGGACTGGTCACAACGCAATTCCTCAAGCAACCGGGCGACCCAGCCTGGGCCAATGATGAGGAGGTCAAGGCCTACAAGGAGTTCCTGAAGGCGTACGCACCTTCAGCCAACCCGGACGACTATTCTGTGCTCGTTGCCTATATGAACGTGCACGCCGTGGAGTTAGCGTTGCGCAAATGCGGCGACGACCTGACCCGCGAGAACCTCATGAAGCAGGCCACTTCGCTGAATGGCGAACGATTGCCGATGATGCTCCCAGGCGTCGCGATCAGCACCCGGCCCGGAGACTACACACCCTTCAGAGCTCTGCGGATTGCGACATTTGACGGAGAAAGCTGGTCCTTGACCGGCGCTCCTCTATCGGCCGACTAGACCAGACTGCGGGCGAGAGCCACCAAGGCTCTCGCTACGTCCGGACAACAGGCGGGCTCGGGTTGGACTGCTCGAACAAGCAGCTGCATCCATCACTGGAAAACACTGGTTGTGGTTAAGCCCGAGTTGTTTCAGGTATGGACAACCTTACTAAGAAAGATCAGTTCGAGCGTTCGAAGATCAACATCCATGCGCGTGACCAAATGAAATGCTGGGCTCACGCGCTCGGTGTCTCGCAGGAGGAGCTTCGTAAGGTCATCGAAAAAGCCGGGAATTCGGCCGCAGCCGTTCGCAAGGAGCTGGACGCGAACCATGACGAGAGAACAGGAAGTCAGCGCTGAGTGCGCGCGGGAAGCACGAAGACAGGCTACTCTACTTCCGCCCGGTCCAATCAGAGACGCGCTGCTAGAAAAGGCTCGCCAGTACGAGCTGGCGTCACGGATTGATTTGCATCGCAATGCCAAAGAATCGACCACGAGATCGCGCTGTGGACGGCCGCTCTGCAAACAATCATCGCGGAAGGCCTCACTGCTGACCGTGCCGTGAAATCAACCGCCGCGAAGCCGCGGTACGGCTCAAAGTCAGCTTTCTCGGTCTAACCTTCGCCGCCGCGCTGCGGGGCCCCCAAGCCAAGATAGCGTCCAGGTCGTCAAACCCGAGCCCTTACACGAGTGGACGAAGCTGCAGCGGTTCCAAAGGCCAGTGCACCCGCCGCAAGTCTGAGACCCGGGCCCCATCCGACGCCAACCGCCATCGCGCCTCCGCAGGTGCAACGGTTGCGGCAGACATCGCGCCGACCGTCAGTGCAATATTGAGCGACAATGCAACTTCCACAAACCGGTTCCTAACCCGGGCTGGCTGAGAACGTAAAAACCAGGCACCGCCACTCCTCTGAAACAAATGCTTTGCCGCGCGGTGCCACCAGTGCGACCACCGGTCCGCAGACGACGCTCCCATTCTCCGCGACAGTAAGGCCGGCTCGGGCTGGCGGGCAGGCTCAAAGAAACGGTCCCAGCGGGAAACCAGGCTGGAGCCAGTTTAGACTTCGGTTTGTCGTCCGCCCGCGAGGCGTGGCCTGCATCGCGGCTCAGACTGCCCTGAAGCTTCATGGAACAGGACAGACATCGAATTCGCGAAAATCTCGCGCGGCCTTCTTCATCGGCGGAAATACGAGCGAGTCGTGGTCGAGACTTGAGCCGGGGCCGCTAGCAAGGGTCCCCGCATGCTTCATGCTCGGCTGTTGTGTTCGTTCCACCACCGAGCTATCGCGCGGGTTTGTTCGTCCCATACTTTGGTGGGAAGGTCCGGGACGGCTATGCGGACGTTGAAGGCCCCGGTCGTCGTGTCGTGAAACCATTCCGTGGCAGCGAAGTCGAACCCGAAGCTTCCGGCATGACGGATCGGAAAGCCGGCCAGGCCAAGATCCCTGCCCATCTCCGACGCCGCTTGCCTAGCCTCTTCTTCGTCCAAGGGACTCCTGCATTTGAGCAACACGTAAAGGCCATGCGCGAAATTCGTTTGCCTCACCAGATCGCCAAGCGCCTGGCGGAAGAAGTGAGCAGTGCGGCGGCTGTTGCGGATGATCGCAGCCACTCTCCTTGTGGTCAGCGACCGATATTCGGGGCTGCCGACATAAGGTGGGAAGTGGGCCGGTAGCGCTGCGCCGCCGAGCAGTCTGACTGCATTTCTCATCCCATCGGGCAGGTTTCGCAGAGGCGACCGACCCCAGAGATCGGCCTCAGCGGAGCGGACGAAGGTCGTAGAGCCCAATCGTCCATACTCGACGCCCAGCGAATCCAACTTTGTATGGCTTCGTATCATAGCCACGGGCACTCCGGATCTGCGGCCCTTCCGTAACGTCCGCGCGATCTTGCCGGAGCCACCGGCGAGGCAACTGCTATCAAAGATGCAGAGGTCGAATTGCGCCCAGGGTGACCGCAGACAGGCTTCGAAATCCTTTGCCGATGCGCAGGAATCCAGAAGAAGGATGCGGTGCGACGCGCCTGAAGTGGGGGCGCCCAGGACTTCTACGGCCGTGATGCTCTTCAGGTGCCTAGCGTACGCTTCGATGAACTCCAGGGTCTCTCCGTACGTCCCTGGCAGCGAGACGATATCCGCGCGATCGAACAAGTGCGACGACGCCAAAAGCAGGGCAGATATGGAGGCCATGCCAGAAGACGTGTAGACGGTCTCGCACTTGATGTCATCGCCGAGATCATAAAACGACGGGCCAGCCACGTCGAGATCGGCGCGCTGATAGTCGTACCGGAAGTCGAACGGGCTATCAGAAGATTTCTTGCGATGCGACCAAGCGGTTTCGGTCGTGGTCCAATCTTTTAGATCGTGCTGAGCTCTGATGGCCGCCGTCAGCTTGAACTTGAGTGCGATCGCTTCATTGATCGATTTCGGAGTTGCCGGCGCAAAGGACTCGTCAAGACAAGCGTCCAGCAACTGAAGCTCCTCATGCTTTCGACGCAGATAGGCATTCATGGTCTCCATGAACCTTCAACGTCGGGCCATCGACCTTGGCTCCTATTGCGCGGGAAACCGCCAGCTGAGGCTTCGTGACCGACCGGACAGCGAGCGCCTAGTCTTATTCCTGCTGGTGCTGATGCCGGTGGCGGGCGCGGATCCGGTGCGTTGCAGCAACGGCTCTGGCAAGGGCCTTCAAGGCGGCACTAGTCGTCCAAGGTCACCGGAACTTTTCCATCTTCCGAGAATTCTGCTGTTTTTAGCTGGACCGTCAGCTTTGGAGAGAGGAGCCATGAAGCGACGACGCCGGGTTAGACAGATTTTCCCTCTTGAAGAACGCCTTAACAGAGAAGCCCAGGAGCTACGCCAACGGGCCAGGAAACTTCCCCCAAGTCGGGCCTGGCGGCCACGGCCAACCGAACCAAAGCCGTCTTTCAGCCGATAGAATTCCATAAAACATTGCCCTTCCCGCCAGGTCGATGAAGCGTCTCGATGCCATTTTCGGGACGAGCCTGCTCTGATCGCCGGAGGCTTTCGCTGGCGACCTTCGATCTTCCCGGCCAGCCAAAACGCCAGGTTGATACCTGCCGACACCCGGCTGCGGCAATGACCTTCTCCCTGATCGCATGACGTACGCGCCGACGCGACGGGCTGGCTCGTGGCGGCTGGAGAGCGAGCGCCGCGGAGCGAACGATTGAAGTCGAACAGTTGGTGACGACGCCCGGCGTCGCAATGCCGCTTCGAACTGCTTCTCCCGGCAAGAAGGCAACGATAGGAACGTTCAACGAACTTGATGATTTGCAGCCAAAGCTATTTGTATTGGAGGACGACCATGGCTTTAGACGACAATGAATCCGACGCTCTGATTGGAAGCGACAAGGTTGAAGGCACGGCAGTTTATGGAGCCGACGGCAACAAGGTCGGCACCATCGAACGTCTCATGATCGACAAAACAAGCGGCAAGGTGTCGTATGCCGTTCTCAGCTTCGGCGGTTTCCTCGGCATCGGGGACGATCACTATCCCCTCCCGTGGCAGTCGCTGAAGTACGACACCAATCTCGGCGGCTACGTCACCGGCATAACCGAAAGCCGATTGCAGGGCGCGCCAAAGTATCGCGATGAGGCCAGCTGGAATTGGAATGATCCGGCGGCCGGCCGGTCGGTGAACGACTACTACGGCGTCCCGATCTGATTGCCCTGGCGCGCGTTCGGCTGCCCTTCCACAAGCAGACACGCGGAGCGCGCGCGCCAGTTCGAGCGGTGGCTGCGCACAAAAGTGATTCCAGGCTCTAGGCTGATTTTGAACGACAGGCGACCAATGACGAAGGGACAGCCCGACTGTGGCCCCGCGGCTGACTAGCTCACTCCGACCCGCGTTTCAGACGAATGACGAACCGATGGTCGGTCCAAACTCGATGAACTCGTGGGCATTCAGATATCCCTTAGCCCGCTCTGTCGCCTCGTCATCACCATGGCTAGTGAACTCATAGGTGGCCCGAGAAACGCCCGCGGCATCGACTGCGAAAGCTACATAAAGTCTGAGCCCTTCAACCATTTTCGTTCAATCGATCGATAGAGCATTCCAGCCCACTTAATACGCGCCTGTTAACTGATCGAATATGCCCCGGGTTCGCCGGGGGCTAGAGCCGGGCACGTTCATTCGCCAACCGCTCTGCCGCGAGCGACGTATTGCTAACGACGCTTCGAAGGTACCGTTCCTAACGACTTCTTCATCGCCGATCCGAGCCGACGCTCAATTCGGTTGCGGCTGATGCCGATCTTGTTGACGGCCCCCTTCACCGACGCAGCCGACTTCAGGGTTTTCTTCGCCTCGTAACAATCCTGCCCGCCGGCGACGTGTGCGCCGTCCTGTTTGCGACCGCGCGCGATCTGCTTCTTCGCTTCTTTGCCATTCAGACCTTCCAATCGGGCGCGGGTCGCGTGAGCGGTCGAGATTTTTCTCGCCCGATACCAAGGATCGTCACATGGCTGCTCGTAGGCGCGGCCTGCATCGGCCTTGTCTTCTGGCGCGCGGAATCGGCAATGGTTCGTTACCTTGACGATCGGCACGTTCAAGGCAAGCCTTCTCGCGGCCATCTTCATGAAGTTGCGCCATCGCATCGGTCTCACGCTCGTCTTCGCCGGCGCCGGACTGTTCCGGCAAGGAATCCTACTAAGGCTAGGGGGAATTCTTGACGCCGACGTGAGACTTAGTTCGTCCTAGCGTCGAGCGCCGTGCGTTCACTCCTCGCTTCGGCCTCACCGACCGGCGTCGCCTTGCCGCAGTGGTTGCGCATTTAGGGTCGCGACGGCCGCCACCTGCGCGTCATTCAATTGCCAGCGAACGCAGGACACGGCCGGGCCGGTGGGCTCCTTGTAGGTCGCCACGCTCTGTGCGCCTGGAGGATCACACGTGACACTGTCGTCGGATCGCCCGTGCTGACTGAGAAGATCCGGCAATGGTAGTTGCAGGCGCTGTACAAGAACATTCACCGATTTGAAAAAATTTGGAAGAGCTGATTTCGCACGACCATCCCATCTGCAAAGTATTCCTGTTCGGGATCGCTGCTCATGTTCTGGAACGAAAGTATTGCGATCGACGGTTTGTCAGGAAGCGGTAGCGATACGTTTCGGTTGAGGGTTTCGCAATCGCTAGTGCAGGTGACGATGCGATGTTGACGCCATCGCTGAATATGTCACCCCATCGATGATGACGTCGCCGATATTGATGCCTATCCGGAAGGTAATTCCACGATGGCTACCCTTGTTGCGCACTTCCATCTCATCTTGAATGGCCATTGCGCAGGTGATGTCATCTACCGCAAACTCCACGAGCATTCCGTCGCTCGTGGTTTTGACGGTCCGTCCGTTATGGCGTGCGATGGCTGGGTCGACAACCTGGCCCCGAACCGTCTTGAGGCCTTCGAGGATCCCTAGTTCGTCAACGCTCATGAGGCGGTTATAGCCAGCGACGTCAGCCGCCAGCACTGCAGCCAATTGTCGTTCGACACGCTTGCTCGTCACACGAAGACCCCCGCTCGATCTTGCCAATCTGTGCCAGTCCAATCATGGTATAATCGAAGCTACCGCATACGGCCATGCCGGGTTGCATCAGCCGGCTGCGACCCGCCGGCGGCAGCGGCCGCATGTTGCCGGTTTTTCCCGACATCAGGAACGAACCGGTTCCTGCCACGTTCACGGTCCGAGGCAAAACACGGAGTGGCTGAGATGGGCGCTGGCGATCAGGTCGCATGCATGTCGGTGGTGGCATTGTTCTCGCTTGCACTGATCGTGACATCGAGCCTGTTCGTGCAATCGAGGGCGGCAAAGTATCCGGCGATGCTTGCCGCGCAGCAGGTGCGCGCTCCGTTCTAGCGCTGGCAATCCGCCTCAGCTCGCTCGGACCCGGCAACCATTGTGCGGTGTGAGACAGCGCAGCCGGCTGATTGCTTGATCAAAATCCCTTCCACGTCAAAGGCGCGGTCGGCGCGCTCTCCTGCTCGCCGCACCCGGCACAATAATTAGCTCCGGCGCAGCCGGGGAACCGCGCCGGAGCCTTTGGGGAAGTTGATTGTGCTCGTTTAAGCAGGTCATCAACTGCCGCCGAGGCAAACCGTTCCCAACCATTTGCATATTTTTCCCGACAAAAAGGACGGCGGCAAACCGGATGTTGGCGCAGCGGCAATGGTTCCCACCTGAGAGTCTGACTCAAAATAAGTCTTTGAAAACCAAGGGACGCGGTGCCGGGCTCTTAGGAGGTAATAGATTCCTCCCGATCGGAATCCTCTACGAATTAAGCGCTTTCGCAACAGCGATCCGAGGTTTCTGTTCCGATGATGCCCGCCGCAAGATGTTGAAATGACTCGATTTCATTTTCGGTCAGGCTCTGAGGAGATATGAGATGAGACGGCTCGGCAAGACGGCCGCAGCGCCATCCTTGGCGCCGGCTTCCTGGCCGCGTCCGCGATCAGCGCATCGGCGGCGATCGCGTGCGCTGGGCGGGTGTGCAGGCACACCCATGAGACCTATGCTTATCCGCGTGAATCCCGCGTCGTGGTTCACGGCAATTGGCGCTGGGGTCGCGCGAGCGGTTCACGAGCACGAAGGACGCGGCTATTGGCGCGGCCGCAACTGGGTGACCTGGTGAGCGTACCGACGACATGATGAGGCCGCCCGCGGGCGGCTTCATGTTTCAGCGCATGCGATCGGCGAGGAACGTTTGCCATTTTCTCCCGTTGATCGGCGCCGGTGCCGATATGCGGTCCGGGATTGCGGTGAAGGTTGTTGATGCCTCTGGTCCGGTATTTTCTGTTTACAGGCGCGACGCTGCTCGGTCTGCTGTTTCTCACCGACTGGTATTATTCAGCCCCGGCGCCAGTCACCGTCGCTCGCAACGACATCGATCGCACAATCATCCGCATTCGCTCGCAGCACAAATGGCCGGAGGCGATACGCATGGACACGAGCACCCCGCTCCCTGCCGCCGCGCCTGCCCTCCCAGCTTCGGCGGCTGTCGCCGCGCCGCTCCCCGCTGCGCCGCCCGCGACGGTTGCGCAGGTTGATGCGTCGCGGGCAGCTCCGCGGGCGCGCCCCGAGCGCAGCGCGCGACACGCAAAGCCAACCCGGCAGGCGCAGCGCGAGAGACGCCAGCAACTTGCACAGCGCGGTCAGCGCTTCGCGAGCTATCGCGAGCCGGAATGGCAGGGCTGGTCGTTCCCGAACTGGTGAGCCGTGAAGCTCTTGCTTGAAGATTGCCGCTACCGGTGGGTTCGTCGCTTCGATTTGGCCTGATGAATGCCGCCTGGTGTACGGCAATGAAGAATTGTCGCGTCACTGCACGCGATCAGTTCAATTTATGCAAGGATCAGCCAAGTTCCATTTCGACGGCGATCCGTACCAGGTCTGAGTGGTTCTTCGCGCCGAGCTTCTGCTTGAGCAGCGACGTGGCATTGGCGACAGTCTTGTAGGAGATGCCTAGCGCTGATGCGACTTCGACGATCTTGTCGCCGCGGCCGAGCAACCGCAAGATCTCCAGCTCCCGCGCCGACATCTGCGAGGCGGGGCTGGCCTTGATCGCGGCGCCGGCGAACGCGATCGCCTCCGCGAGATGCGGCGAAATGAACCGCTCGCCTGCCGCGACCTTGCGCACCGCCTTGACGAACAGGCGCGGATCGTCGCTCTTGGAGAGATAGCCTTGCGCCCCCATCTCCACCGCTCGCACCACGAAAGCGGGACCGTCGTTCATGCTGAACATGATAATCCGGGCGACCGGGTCGTCTTTCCGGATCCTGCGCAGCAGCTCGAAACCGGAGACATCGGGAAGCTTGATGTCGATCACGGTCACGTCCGGCCGCTTCTGGGTAAAGGCGCGCAGGCCGGCCTTGGCATCGGCGGCCTCCTCGATCTTCACCGTCTTGTCGGAAGCAAACAGGGACCGGCAGCCCGACACCACCACCGGGTGATCGTCGACGATCAATACTCTCATGGACGATTTGGACGTATCGTGCATCATTCTCTCCCCTGCCTTTGATAGAACTTCGCGCGGAAATTGAAAGAGAAGAATCGCTGAACGGAGCCCGACGTGGCAAGACTCTGGAACAGATTCTGGAACCACCTCTCACTTCGTGCCCGGCTGTTGCTGCCGATGGCTGCGATGGTGGTCGGCGCCTTGCTGCTCGGCGGCCTCGCCCTGCAGATCGTCTCCCCCGAGCAGTTCGAGAATGAAAACGCCCAGGCCGCGCGCTCCGCCGAGCGGGTGGCCAATGCGCTGAATGCCGCGCTCGCAGTTGCCGGCAACCCGCCGCAAACCCTCGACGCATTCGCAGACAAGCTCGGGAGGTCCGAGACCATCGCATTCGTGCCGCCTGGAACGCGGCCGCAGCGCAGCGCGGCGGACCGCCACCACGGCAACATTCCCGCGTGGTTCACTGCCCTGCTCAAGGTTCCCGAGCTCGGCTCCACGCATCCGATCAGGATCGGGGTGACGCATGTCGGGGACATCGTCTTTAGTCCCGATCTGTCGCCGGACATCGAGGAGAAATGGGCGGGCTTCGTTGCGATCGTCTCGTCGAGCTCGGCGCTGATGCTGCTCGCCGCGCTGAGCGCCTATTTCACGACCGGCGCGGCGCTTCGGCCGCTGGCTCAGCTCGGCGCCGGACTGACCCGGATGCGAAACGGCGATTACGATGCCGCCATTCCGCTGGCCGGCCCTCCGGAGATCCGCAAGAGCTGTGCGGAAGCCAATCAGCTTGCAGTAACGCTGAGGCGGCTTAGCCAAGACAATCGGAACCTGCTGCGCAAGATCGTCGCCGTGCAGGACGAGGAGCGCCGCGAGCTCGCCCGGGAGCTACATGACGAGATGGGCCCGCTTCTGTTCGCGATCCGCGCCAACGCTACCGCGCTGTCGGATCCCGAGGCGGAGGGCCCGCCCGAGCCGGGTTCGCCGGCGCATGGCATCCTCAGCGCAGCCGAAGCCTTGCAACAGGCTAACAGGCGCGTCCTGGAGGGACTGAGCCCGCTTTATGTTGCGGATCTTGGACTAGCCGCAAGCGTACAGACGTTGCTGCGAAACGCCCGATCCCAAGCGCCCGGCCTCCGCGTGACATCCCGGCTCGACGATCGGCTGGATGAGCTCGATGCCCTGCTCTCGCAAACCGCGTACCGCGTTATCCAGGAGGGAGTGACTAATGCGCTCCGGCACGCTCACGCGACCACGATGGGCGTCGCGGCGACCGTCAACGGCGATCAAATCCAGCTCGAGATTTCGGACGACGGCACTGGCCTGCCGCCGGACCTGACCTTCGGGAGAGGCCTGATCGGCATGCACGAACGGGTGCGCGCGCTCGACGGAACGCTGCAGCTGGTCCGCGAGCAAGGCCAGACCATCGTGCGTTGCCGGATTCCACTCCAGAACCATGTTGCGCGATGAGGACGCGTCATCACCGCGAAGACGGGGCGCACCGCATATGCGAAATCTTGCCAAGGGCATCGAATACAAACATGATCCGAACCCGCTTGCCTTCATAGCTCAGATAATCCAGCACCACCCCGTCGTCCTGCGGCGTGATCTCCTCGAGCCCGAAGGCGTCCGCGGCCACCGTAGACAGCTTCGGCCGCCAATAATCCGCCAGCGCGGAACGGCCGCTGATCCGACTGCCCTCGCAGGCACACTCGAGCCGAGCTTGATCGGCATAAAGGTCGAGCAGCGCCTCGAGGTCGTGGCTCCGGCAGCAGTCGAGCCAATCCACCACAGCAGCCATTTCGTCAAAATGATTGGTCAAATCGAACCTCGCCAGCATCAATTGCCTGCTAGGCTTCACGAGCAGCAAAACCGCGTCGGCTGATTGAAGCATGAATGCCGCGCTGGGCTAGTTTCGTCCAGCGCGTTTCAGCATAGAGTATGAAGGCAAGCAATGGCAGACCGACCATCAGGTGGCCAGACATACCAGTGGCGTGGCCCGGTCGACCCGTCGCCCTCGATTGACCAGGCTATCAATGCCGGCTATCCGTGGCTCGAGATAAATGCTTGCGATGCAAGACACCGCGCGCGGTCGACCTGGCCGCACTGCGCCACGTTCCGACCACCAGGGTGCACCATCTCGCCGGTCGCCTGCGCTACGTGAAGTGAGCACGGCTGGCAAGCGCCTGGCCGCGGAGCCGCTGCAGCTGTGGCAGCGCTGCCCGATCGGAGACGAGCCGTGACCGAGCTCACACGCCGGGCGCGACAAGGAAGCCGTCCGGGAGAAATGGGACGTCTTTCATGGCGACGTCCGCGTCGGGGCGATCGGACTGCGCACCGGCGTGCCGAACCACGCTGACCAATGGGAATGGAAATGCGGCTTCTATCAAGGCTGCGATCGGTCGACCGGCGGCCCCGGCCTCGACGTTCGACGACGTGCGCGCGGGGTTCGAAGCAGCATGGGGCGAGTTGCTGCCGACCTTGGCCGAGGCGGACTTCCTGGCGCGATCATCGCGACTGGATCGCGCGCAAGCAGGCATGTGGGACCGCGGCAAAAAGCTCCCTTCTCAACAGCCGTCGTCGCTGATGCGCTGTCCCTGCGGCGCGACGTTTGATAGCCACCGTCCGGCCGAAAGCCAGATTCACACCCCTCACATCTATGCTGCGCAAATCGACGATGAAGATGAGGGAAGACCGGCGCTGGGCGGCCCCGGAGAAAGGCTGCCCGCCGGATCATGGAGCACGCCCGCGCCTTTGAACCGATCCAGGACGGCCGGATCTACATTGAGAAGATCAACTATCCGATGATCTACCAGGACAAGGCGATGCCGGCCGAATACTGGGTCGGCTCGCAGTACGCCAAGGATCAGGGCTGGCTCGAGTATCACGAGAGCGGGACGTTCGTGAGGATGCTGCAGCCGGGCAAAGACCTGTTCGCCTGACACAGCGCGATCGGCAGAGACCACGCCGGGTGCGCAAAAGCGTGGGCGCGGCGCCGTTCCGACAGCCAGCGCTACCCCTTCAGAGGTATTAAACTTTCTAAGTCTTTGTGCAGACTTACCTTAGCCAGGATTTTGCAGATCCTCCTGGGGCTAGACGGCGCCGTCCGCATGCATTTTAAGCGGGCGGCGTTCGTACATTCTGAGCCGGCGTAAAGCAGCAAGAAGCCCCGACGGGGGCTAGCGGCGTCAGGGCTTCTTCCCGGATGCGATCCTCCACGGACCACATCTTCAGCGCGCGACTGGCTGGGAGCGTCGTCGAGTCTATCGGGAAACCTCAGCAATTTAGACCGCTCTCCCGGATTACCTCGACTTGACACGTGTCTAAATTCGATAATGTCTCAGTTTGAATTTTTGTCCCGCTTTGTCACGTTTACAGACGATTGCTCCATCTGCTCGGCCGTAAGACGGTACCTTTCGGCGATCTTGAGCAGGGTGTCACGGCGGCTTGCGGTGTGTGCCACCATCGCTAGCTGCTCGGCCTCATCGGCCTTGTCGCGAAACCGCTTTGCGCTCTCGTTAAAGCGCCAGGGCACACTTTCGCTGCCGCCGAGCAGATAGTTCAAAGCCATGCGAGCGTGGAGAGAGGCTTGGGGATGGCAGCCGAGTTTCGCAAGCTCCTCTAATGCCCAAGTCAGGTACTGCTCGGCAACGCGAGTATCTGGTTTGGAACTCACGGCTCTACCCTCTGCTCAAAGCGAACCGGCCCAGAATTAAAAACCTACCCTAAATTATCATCTGCCTATGTTCACAAGTAAACTAACCCGCCCGCCATGCGTTATGAAGCATCACCGGCCAAGGCTTTGCCCGTGGGCGCCGGTGGCTGAGAGACAAAGAGTGCTCCCGCCTGCATTGAGGAGGGAGCGCGGCTATGGCCGATCAGTGCGACATTGCCGAATGCCAAGCGTGGCTTCAAAAGCTCGCTGATGAGGCGCGCAGCACAGTTCGGCATTCTATCAAGATTCTGGCCGAGAACACGCCGCCCGACACCTTCATCGGCCGCAAGACGCATGAGCCTTTTCCGCAAGAGCAAAACAGGTATGGCGAAGAAACGGACCGTGGGACCCAACTCAATACGCCAGCTAAGCGGGCGCGAGCCAGGTTGCGTCGGTTGAGTGGTAAACTGAGGCAGATCAAACTGGAGATGGTGAAGTCCGACAGCAGCCCCGCTCCTCAGAACGTCGATACGAAGGACTAAGGGCGCCCTAAAGAAACGGCCCCAGCGAGTGGGTTTCTCGCTGAGGCCAAGGCGGTTGGATCAATCATGAGATGACAGGCCCAGATCGACGGAGGCCGACGCTTACGATGAGCGCTACGAACGATACCGCCGCCAACGCCATGAAGCTGCGCTCGACGCCGTCGTGGTGACTGAGCCTGAACACTGCGCCAGTGTGCGCCCGAATATTCACTTCCATATTTACTTAGGCATGTCAGAAGTGGTGTCGTAATCGACGCAGAGAACGGCCCCAGCGAGGGGACTGGCTGGGGCCGCGTCGGCGGCCCTGGCGAGGTGCCAGCCGGGCCGCCGCTCGACATGTGCCCCGAGTCTTCGGGGGCAAGAGCCGGAGCACCTTCATTGCCACTTCCGCTCTACCGAGGAGCGGCACGTTGCTAACGACGCTTCGAAGGCGTCGTTCCCAACACCTTCTTCGTCGCCGACCCCGAAGCCTAGGAACGTTACTATGTTCAGCCGCATATAACGGTATGAGTGCCGACGATTACGCGGAGATGGCGGAGCACTATAGGCGGGCCAAGGAGGCGACCAAGGACGATTTCACGCGGCGCTTTCTGGAGCAGATGGAGCGGAGCTTCCGCGTCCTGGCCGCAAGCGAGGCTGTGCTGGAAGGCTCCAGAAGGACGCGGGACGAGCTGGAGAGGAGCCCCAGCAAGGGACCGTCAGACGAGTAAGCCGTAACACTACCGATATACTGCGGCCCCGTTTGAGCGCTTCATTCTCCATTGCCCACCTGAAATATATCGGCATTCGCCCGGCGCGTCAGCGCCGGGCTTTTGCGTTGCGGGCCAGCTTGGCCATTCGCAGATGCGAAATAGGCCGCTCAAACGAAAGGCCCGGCCGCGAGGGCCGGACCGTTTAGGACGACCGCTCAGCGTTCGTACACCGCAGGCCGGCCGCACAGCGCGTGCGGTGGTTCAAGACGTTCGCGATGAAAGTTTCTCAAATCTGTGATGGGGACTACTATGAACCGGTTGAAATGAAGATCGAACAGCACAACGCCGTCCAACTGAGGCGGCCTTATCTCAATATGAGCATGGCAAGGCTTGCGACGAGTATGCAGGTGCTCAGTGCTACCGCCGTAAGCGAATGAGCTTTTAGCTGGTCAAGTTTACGTTCCATAGTCCTGCCCATCTGCCCCGTTGCAGTGGGAGCTTAAGTTACAAAGTGAACACTTGTTCCTATGAGCGACTCCAGCAACTGGGGGAAAAAGTGCAATCTGTGCCAACGGCACAATTACGTTTCGGTAGGTCGGATGGGCCCGGCCAAAAATCTGTAGGTCGGCACCCAAGCTGAGTTCCAGATTTCGAGCGTCGCCCGCACAACGAGCATTCAAAGCTGCTGATCTCCCGGGCCGGGACGCTAGACACTCTCGCATTTCGGTTCCTAGCCTGCATAGCGGGCATAAGTGCCGGCCCGGCGAAGAGGCGTTGACGCAAATGCTATAATTGGCGGTGTCGATTGATTCGAGGCCACCATGAAGACCAACGCGCAACGTCGCCTGCCGCTGCAGGCCTCCCGTCCGGCTTATCGCAGTCTCGAAGGCTGGGCGCTCGGCATGCTGATCGAGCACCACGCCGTGAAGGAGTGCGAGCACCACGGTCATGCCCTCGATCGCAGCGATCCCGATGCGCGGAACCGGGCTCGCGAGGCGGCATGGAGCCAGCCCTTTTCGGGCGCCACGCCGGAAGAGTGCCGGGCCGCAATCGACGAAGTCCTGCGCGGCATCGGAGATAGCTGTCCGGACTGCTAGGCTCTAGGCTTTAGAATGGGCGCTTGTGCGGATCTTCCGTGCGTTGTCTTCGCGCTGTGTCTTGATCCAACCGCGCTCGCTCGCTTCGCCGAAGGCGGCCAGCTTTCATGACGCCGTAGACCAAAACCGCCCCGAGCACAAAGGCGCCGATGAACCAGAGCCACACCATTAGATAGGATGTCTCGCCAAGCATGGTCGCTTCCCTTGGGTTGGTTCCCCGGCAAGCGATCGATGCAACAGGAGGTTCCTATCGGCTGAGGCGCCTAATGTCGCGCTTGGCCACTCCACTTCGCTGACAGTCTTCCTATATTGATACCATTCAGTGTAGGTGGAGTTTGAGTATGGCCCCGCGCGCCAATTGGAAGGGCTTTTTGCGGTTGTCCCTGGTGACGTGCCCCATCGCACTGTTCCCGGCGACCTCTGAATCCGATAAGATCAGCTTCAATCAGATCAACAAGAAGACCGGCCATCGGATCAAATATCTGAAGGTCGACGCCGACACCGGCGAAGAGGTTGACTCCGACGACATCATCAAGGGCTACAAGGTCGATACCGACCGATACCTCGAGGTAACCAAGGAGGAGCTCGAGAACATCGCGCTGGAATCGACCCGCACCATCGAGATCGACGAGTTCGTGCCCAGAAGCGAGATCGACGATCTGTATCTCGTGCGGCCCTACTACATCGTCCCCGATGGCAAGGTCGGCCATGACGCCTACGCCGTCATCCGCGAAACCATCAGATCGTTCGACAAGGTCGCCCTCGCCCGCGTGGTTCTGACCAACCGCGAGCACGTCATTTCGCTTGAGGCGCGCGACAACGGACTGATGGGCATGCTGCTACGCTATCCCTATGAGGTGCGCGATTCAGCCGAATATTTCGAGGACATCCAGGACGTGAAGATCACGAAGGATATGCTGGATCTAGCCAAGCATATCGTCGAGCAGAAATCGGACCACTTCGAGCCCGATAAGTTTGAAGACCGCTATGAGCAGGCGTTGCAGGAGCTGCTCGACCAGAAGCGCAAAGGCCAACCGATCGCAGCGACACGAAAGCCCGCGCCGAGCAATGTGTTCAATCTGATGGACGCCTTGAAGCAGAGCATCCAGAGCGGCGGCAAGGCGGCGCCCGCGAAAACGACGAAGGCGAAAAAGGCGCCGGCCAAGCCGCGCCGCAAAGCGGGCTAGTGGACCTCGAGGGCCTGGTTTCGAAGCATCTGTTGGTGGTGGCCAGCCTGATAGCTAGGGCGTGTACTCATAGATCCGTTCCCCGCGTGTGCGGGGATCGCGGGGGTCCAAAGCAGGCGTCGAACGACGCTAAAGTGAGTGTCCGCTAAGGGCCTTGGCCGTGTAAAAACGGCCTTGCAGGGCAGGCAATCTTGAAGCCAAAACTGGGCCAGCGTCAGGCCGCGATCGCGGCGATCAGCGGCCTGATCCCGAGGATATTCATT
>NZ_JASAUT010000037.1:0-8397 GCF_029952935.1 Bradyrhizobium sp. Mp19
GTGATCGAGCTGGCGCGGCAGCCTGGGCTGTGGGACGCCCTGGTCGAGGAGGCGCAACGCGTGGGCACGGTGCCGACTCGGCACGCGGACCTGGCGCAGTGTCCGGTCGCCGAGGCGATGTTCCGCGAGACGCTGCGCGTGTATCCGGCGACGCCGCTCCTAGTGCGTCGCGCACTGCGTGAATTGAGACTCGGCCAACGGCGCATTCCCGCGGGCACCGATCTGTGCATCCCACTGCTGCATTTCTCCACCTCGGCGCTGCTGCACGAGGCGCCTGATCAGTTTCGGCTGGCGCGGTGGCTGCAACGCACCGAGCCGATCCGGCCGGTGGACATGCTGCAGTTCGGTACCGGCCCACACGTCTGCATGGGCTACCACCTGGCATGGCTGGAACTGGTGCAGTTCTGTATCGCCTTGGCGCTGACCATGCACGAGGCCGGGGTGCGGCCGCGGTTGCTAAGCGGCGTCGAAAAAGGCCGGCGCTATTACCCGACCGCACATCCGTCCATGACGATCCGCATCGGATTCTCATGAGCTGGCATCGCATGCCCCTGTGGCGAGCCAACGGCGCCGGCGACGCGCAGCATTGCTGCACTCGGTGCGACGCCGACAACACCCTGGCGGCGGGGCTCGCCGTGGCGGTCTCCTGTCAAGGACAAAAACAACATGCAGACCGGTTCCAGGCCACAGGACGACAGAACTGATGATTCCGCGCCCGGCGGATCGGGCACGCAGGCGCGCGGCGCATCCGGCTTGCTGCTCCCCGAGATCTGGATGCAGGACGGCGCAAAGCGGGTCGAACTGGAGCTGGCGCGTCTTCTCTGCGCCGAACATGACGGTGAGACCGAGCTGATGGCGGCGATGCGCTACGCCACCTTGCATGGCGGGAAACGTACCCGCGCCTTGCTCTGTCTGGCTGCCGGCGCATTGGCCGACACACCGGCGCACATGCTCGACAACGTCGCCGCCGCCATCGAGATGATGCACGCCTGTACCCTGGTTCACGACGATCTGCCCGCGATGGACGACGACGTGCTTCGCCGCGGCCGTCCGACCGTGCACGTCAAGTTCGGCGAAGCGACTGCGATCCTGGTCGGCGATGCGCTGCAGGCGCACGCCTTCCTGACCCTGGCGAGCCTGGATGCGCCGGGCGACAACCGTATCGCGCTCGTGCGCGAATTGGCGCAGGCGGTGTCCGCCGAGGGTGCCGCAGGCGGGCAGGCCATGGATCTGTCGCTGGTTGGAAAGCACGTCGAGCTGGACAGGATCGTGGCGATGCACCGGATGAAGAGCGGAGCGCTAGTGCGCGCGTCCGTTCGCATGGGCGCGCTATGCGCAGTCGCGGATGATGCCGCGCACGCTGCGCTGTACTGTGCGCTCGATCATTACAGCGCTTGTTTCGGCCTGGCGCTGCAGGTGATCGACGACATTCTCGACGTGACAGCGGATACCGCGGCGCTGGGCAAGACCCCCGGCAAGGACGAGGCGGCGCAGAAGCCGACCTGCGCGTCGTTCATGGGGCTGCAGGCAGCACGCCAGTTCGCGCTGGATCTGTTGCGCGATAGCGGGGAGGCTATCGCGCCGCTGGGGCCGCGTACGGAGCGGTTGGCGCAAATCCTACAGCGGACCAACGCGTATCTGTTCAAGCACGCGCCATCCGCATGAGCGCGCCCGTTCGCATGGAGGCGCCCCCGTGGCGTTGCGATCGGCCGGCGGCAGCGGTGCATGCTGCACTGTGTCCCGAGTTCGCGCCGCTGATCGCAGCGGTTGGCCAGCATTGCCGCGGCGCACGTGGCGCGCGGCGCGCAAGCCTATGCGGCCGTCCGGCGCTGCTGAGGCGCCGGACCGCGACGGGCCTGCGGCGACGTGCGCGGCGTCTGCCCGATTCTGGTTCCCGTCAATCGTTTGCAGAAGGAACATCCTGCGTGAATGCGCTGTCCGAACAGATTCTTTCCGAATTGCGCCGCCTGCTGAGCGAGATGAGCGATGGTGGCCGCGTCGGTCCGTCCGTCTACGATACGGCGCGAGCGCTGTGGTTCCACGGCAACGTCACCGGTCGGCAGGACGCATACGCGTGGCTCCTCGCGCAGCAACAGGCCGACGGCGGTTGGGGAAGCGCGGACTTCTCGCGGTTCCGCCATGCGCCCACGTGGGCGGCGTTGCTGGCATTGCAGCGCGCCGGTTCTCTTCCCGGCGTTGCAGACGCAGTCCAGGCTGCAACCCAGTTCCTCCAGCGCCAGCCCGATCCCTACGCGCATGCGGTGCCGGAAGATGCGCCCATCGGCGCGGAGCTGATCCTGCCGCAGCTTTGCGGCGAGGCCGCATCCTTGCTGGGCGACGTGGCGTTTCCGCGCCACCCGGCGCTGTTGCCGTTGCGGCAAGCGTGCATGGTCAAGCTGGGGACTGTGGCAACGTTGCCGAGCGGCCATCCATTGCTGCACTCCTGGGAAGCCTGGGGGACGTCGCCGACCACCGCATTCCCGGATGACGACGGCAGCATCGGCATCAGTCCGGCGGCCACCGCCGCGTGGCGTGCGTACGCCGTGACACAGGCGAGCACGCCGCAGCTCGGGCGCGCCGATGAGTATTTGCAGATGGCATCGCGGGCGACGCGCAGCGGCATCGAAGGTGTCATTCCCAATGTCTGGCCGATCAATGTGTTCGAGCCATGCTGGTCGCTGTACACCCTGCATCTGGCCGGGCTGTTCGCGCATCCCGCGCTCGCCGAGGCGGTGCGCGTGATCGTCGCGCAGCTCGACGCCCGCCTGGGCGTGCGCGGTCTGGGCCCGGCCTTGCACTTTGCGGCCGATGCGGACGACACCGCCGTTGCGTTGTGCGTCCTGCGCCTTGCAGGCCGCGACCCGGCGGTCGATGCGTTGCGCCAATTCGAAATCGGCGAGCTGTTCGTCACCTTCCCCGGCGAGCGCAATTCCTCCGTGTCGACCAACATCCATGCCCTGCATGCGTTGCGACTGTTGGGAAAGCCCGCCGTCGGCACCAGCGCCTACGTCGAGGCCAATCGGAACCCGCACGGTCTATGGGACAACGAAAAATGGCACGTTTCGTGGCTGTATCCCACCGCGCATGCGGTCGCTGCGCTGGCGCAAGGCAAGGCGCAGTGGCGCGATGAGCGCGCGCTGGCGGCGCTGCTGCTGGCGCAGCGCGAGGACGGCGGCTGGGGCGCGGGTCGCGCGTCAACGTTCGAGGAAACCGCCTATGCGCTGTTCGCGTTGCACGTGATGAACGGGAGCGAAGAGCCGACAGGGCGCCGGCGCATCGCGCAAGCAGTAGCGCGTGCGCTGGAGTGGATGCTCGCCCGCCATGCGGCGCACGCGTTGCCGCAGACGCCGCTGTGGATCGGCAAGGAACTGTATTGTCCAACTCGGGTTGTGCGCGTCGCCGAACTCGCCGGGTTGTGGCTGGCGCTTCGTTGGGGACGGCGCAACCCGGCCGAGGAAGCAGGAGCGACGCCATGATCCAGACCGAACGCGCGCTGCAGCAGGTGCTGGAGTGGGGGCATTCCTTGACCGGGTTCGGCGAGGAGCATGCCGTGGAAGCGGTGAGGGGTGGCCAGTACATCCTGCAGAGCATCCGCCTGAGCCTGCGCGACATCAGCGCCCGCACCGGCCGCGATCCGCAGGACGAAACGCTGATCGTGGCATTCTATCGCGAACTGGCGCTGCTGTTCTGGCTCGACGATTGCAACGATCTTGGCTTGATCGCGCCGGAGCAGCTCGCCGCGGTAGAGCAGGCGCTGGGGCAGGGCGTGCCGTGCGCGCTTCCCGGATTCGAGGGCTGCGCTGTGCTGCGCGCTTCGCTGGCCGCGCTCGCCTACGATCGTCGCGACTATGCTCAGCTTCTCGACGATACCCGGTGCTACTGCGCAGCGCTGCGCGCCGGGCACGCGCAAGCGGCGGGGGCGGAACGCTGGTCTTACACCGAGTACTTGCACAACGGCATCGATTCGATCGCCTACGCGAACGTGCTCTGTTGCCTGTCGTTGCTGTGGGGGCTGGACATGGCGACCTTGCGCGCGCGTCCGGCGTTTCGCCAGGTCCTGCGGCTCATCTCCGCGATAGGGCGCCTGCAGAACGACCTGCATGGACGCGACAAGGACAGGTCGGCCGGCGAGGCCTACAACGCGGCGATTCTCCTGCTGCAGCGCTATCCGGCTATGCCTGTGGTGGAGTTCCTCAACGACGAGCTGGCCGGCCTTACGCGCATGCTGGACCGGGTGATGGCGAAAGAACGCTTTCCCGCGCCCTGGGGAGCGTTGATCGAGGCCATGGCGGCCATCCGCGCGCAGTACTACCAGACCTCGACCAGCCGCTACCGCAGCGACGCTGCGGGGGGAGGCTAGCGTGCGCCGGCTTCGTCAACGGCGAGATCAAGCGGCGGACCGAAGTGGTCGGCATCTTTCCCAATGAGGACGCCATCACCCGTCTGGTCGGCGCAATCCTGTTCGAGCAGAATGACGGGCGGGGCGTCGAGCGTCGACGCTACATGACACTGGGAACCATCGCCCCGTTGGGCGATGATCCCGCCGTGAGCCTTCCGGCTATCGCCACTGACCGATCCAGGCCCATGCCGGCACCCGCACTCAGCTACACCACGCTGCGGGGCACGATCATACAAGAAGGCTCAAGAACGCCCACAGAACCGTTCTTCGGGAGGTTCCTTATCGATTTCCGGCCATGGGGGCAGTCTGCGTGTCCGCTGCAGGAAGTCGGCGGCTCCGCGTCAGGTTCTCGACAGATATCGCACATAGAGCAGGGTTTCCAGAGGCGATCATAGCTGGCGATCGCTGCAAGAATACTGGAGCGCCCGGTCGGAGTGCTTCGACGCGGCATTTTGGGCGTTCACGATAGTTTTCTGCTGGGTTCGATGCTGCCGAGTCGATTCCGTGGCAAATCACAACCGACCTCAGGCTTCAAATTGGCCTATAGTCCGAAAGTGAGAACGAATGAAGTTCGAATCCACCAACTGGGTGCGTCAACAATCGGGCACTGCGGGCCCGCAAGAGAGCTCACCGGCTCCGTCCACAGATGCGGCGGCCTTTGAGCAGCAGCTGAGCGAGATCGCTGTCCCGTCTGCTCCCGTGCTCATGCAGGTCCGCGCCCATCAAGCGGAGGCATCGCGATCTGAGGCGAATGCCGGAACGGATGAGGCGGTGCTGGGCGCCGCAGCGCTCCAGACCGCTCAGTCAAATTGGGTCTTGGTAGGTCGCAGCAAGGAGCCGCTTTATGCTAAGGATGCGCGCCTTGTTTCCGGCCTTAAGCAGGCGCTCCTGGGAGCTGCCGAGAGCACCGCCACGAGCTACGTCGGTTATCTGCTCAGCTTGAGCCGCTGGCTCTTTGCAAAGGACAAGCCGGGCATTGCTGATCGGCTTCATGACGAGTCGATGGACAAGGATGTCGAGGAGTTCATAACCAAAGGTGGGACGGCGAACGTCCGTTGGGCACTAGCTCGTCTGCGGACCTCTCAATTGACGGGGGGAGTCGTACCGATCGCAGGCCGCCCTGACCTCACTCCTTATCCCAGGGATGGACTTCTCATCAAAGAATACAGACAGCAAGCGGTGGCGGCCGGAACTTCAAGTACCGCCAAAACCTATGCATCCATTCTCACGGATTTCAGCCACTACCTTCGTGCAAACAACAAGCCTGGCATTGCTGCTCGGCTTCAGGACGAGAAATGGAACGAGGACGAACCGCTCAATGAAGAGATCAAGCGCTACAAGGACGCCGGGGGTAACAAAAGTATCGGCGCGGCACTTGATCATCTCCGTAATGGAGCGAGAAAACTCAACGGTCCGCCTTTTCATCCCGAAGACGCGCCCTTGATTTCCGGACTTCAAGAAGCACTCGTTAAGGCTGGGTACGAGGAGATCACCGTTAAGACGAATTATGTTCGTCCTCTTCGCAGATTCAGCCAGTGGCTCTTTGCAAAAAACGAGCCGGGAGTGGCTGCTCGGCTTAACGACGAATCGCTCAGCAGCGACGCTGCGATCTTCGATCAAGGTCGCAGGCACCTCGTTCTTACCGCACTAGATCGTCTCCGCGCCTCTCAGTCGCCGGGCGGAGTCGCGTCAATCACTGCCCGGGCAGGGGGCATTGAGGCCGCGGCTAAGCAGGGCGGGTCGCAGCCCGCCTTCAGTTGGCCAGCGGCACTCGCTGAGGGGGATGATCGAGAGTTATTCTTTGGGACGGTCGACGAAGCCGGTGCATCGTCGTGTCTTCAGCCACCGCGGGATAGCCTGGCATTGAATCCTGCAGAGTCCCCTCATCCCGTGAACTGGCGCCACCAGGACGACGAGCTGACGAATGAACGTTACCGCGACATCCTCGTGCCAGGCGAGCAGATTCCCATCATGCGGGCGAGCGGGCAGCCATCTACGCCGCTTCCGCACGGTCAAGGCGGTGGAACGATGCTGAATGCCTCGGCGCTACCGCCCGGCCATGCAAAATTGGTTTTCGCAGGTAGCAGCCTAGATCCTGTTTATTGCGAAGATGCCTCTCTTATTGAGGGGCTGAGGCCGGCACTCATCAAAGCTGGGGCCTCCGAGAGCACGGTCGGTCGCAATCTACGTGGTCTTTTCAGCTTGGGGCATTGGCTCGTGAAGAACGACAAGCCGGGCATTGCTTCCCGGCTTTACGACAAGTCGCTGGACAAGGATGCCCAGGAGTTCGCCGAGAAGGAGGAGCAGGCCATCGCTGCCCCACTGGATTATCTTCGAGCCTCCCAATCGCCGGGCGGCATCACGCCGTTTGCAAGCCGGGTAGAGCAGAATCCCTATCCCCAGGATGCGGATCTCATCAAAAGGTACAAGGAAGAAGCACCCCTGAGCACCGCCAACACCGCCAGGAGCTATGCAACTCTTCTTATCGATTTCAGTGATTACCTCCGTGAAAACGATAAGCCCGGCATTGCTGCTCGGCTTGGCCACGGCTCGCTGGATAAAGATGTCAATCGGTATAAGGAGGTGGACCCCCATAGCCGCAGTAAAGCCGGAGCCGCACTGGCTCATCTCCTGAAGTCGCCGGCGGGTGCTACAGCGATCGAACTCCTGCGTCATATTCGCCCCCTGCCTGATCTCGAAGACGCGGTTCGCGCCGAGATGAAGCCGACCCTCTCCGCGGCTGCGCAGCACAGCGGGTCGAACGGAGCTGTCAGCTGGCCGAAGATTTTGCCTGCGAACCAGCAGGATCTGCCTTTAGAGACGATGGACGGACCCAGCCCCTCGCCGCCTCCGCAGGGCGACGCGGTTGAGCGGCCGCTGATGCAGATCCCATCCCATCAACTGGCGACGTCACCAGCGCAGAGACAAGCTCCGGCGTCGTCGCCGGACGAGCTGATCGGCGAGCAGCTTCCGGCCGAAGACGCGGAACTCTTGACGAGGTTTCGCGTGCACGCCGAGAGGCGCAAGCTTACCCCAGGGGCCATCAACAACAATGTTTCCGGACTTGGGACTTTTGTCCGCTGGGTTAACGCAAGTCATCGGGGCCCTGTAGCTTCTCGGCTGCGAGACGGTTCATCGCTCGATGAGGAAATAGCGAAGTACAGGAGCTTGGGCCGTGACCCCCAGAACCGCATTAGGTCGGCTGTGGACGTTCTCCGGCGGCTGCTGCGTGGGGGGGAAGAAGTCGAAGCACCCGAACCCCGCGTCCTCGGTGCCCCCCGTCGCCTAGTTCCTCATCCAGAAGATGCGCCCCTCATCGAGGGCGCGCTGAGCCAAGCTCTGAAAGATCTTAAAACTCCGACTGCGAAGCTGAGGCAGTCCGCGCAACAGCGGGCGAGGCGTCTTCGTGCGCTGAGTGCGTGGCTGAGAGGAAATGGCAAAGGGAGCATCATCGGGCGGCTAAACGGCTCCAGCAGGCAGCAGGTATCCCTCGACAATGACGTAGTAGCATTCCAATGGACTGGAGGCAGAGTACACGGTCCCGATCTGTCGCATCTTCGCAGCTACTTGAAACTCGTCGAGGCGAACCGAGAGCTGGGGCTGCCAGGCCCTGAGCAGCCGAGCTCGCCGGCCGCGCAGGGCGATCGGTTTTCCGGCTCTTCGCGGGATCTTCCCTCAGCGCCGGCCAGCCTAAGCGCTGGAGCTTGGGTTTGGTTGAGTGAACAGCTGCAAGAACCAGGATCACCATCCAGGCCCGCGTCAAATGCTAAGGGCAGGCTTGAGCCATTTGTTGATCTGAATGCGCCACCGCCGTCCGAGTTGCGCGAGGATGCTCAGTTTGCGCCAGCCGATCCTTCCAGGGTTCGCTCAGACACCTACGCTGGTCTTGAGCCATTTGTTGATCTGAATGCGCCAACGCCCTCCGACTTGCGGGACGATGCTCAGTTTGCGCCAGCCGATCCTTCCAGGGTTTGCTCAGACACCTACGCTGGTCTTGA
>NZ_JASAUT010000037.1:8496-81732 GCF_029952935.1 Bradyrhizobium sp. Mp19
AGCCATTTGTTGATCTGAATGCGCCAACGCCGTCCGAGTTGCGGGACGATGCTCAGTTTGCGCCAGCCGATCCTTCCAGGGTTTGCTCAGACACCTACGCTGGTCTTGAGCCATTTGTTGATCTGAATGCGCCAACGCCGTCCGAGTTGCGGGACGATGCTCACTTTGCGCCAGCTGATCCTGCCAGGGTTCGCTCAGACACCTACGCTGGTCTTGAGCCATTTGTTGATCTGAATGCGCCAACGCCGTCCGAGTTGCGCGACGATGCTCACTTTGCGCCAGCTGATCCTGCCAGGGTTCGCTCAGACACCTACGCTGGTTCTGTATCATTTGTTGGTCGGGATGCGCCCAGACCGCAGGTGATTGATCTAAATCCGCCCACGCTGCCGGAGCTGCGTGATGATGCTCGTTCTGCGCCTTTCCCGCGCACATCCGCCGATGCTCAAATCGGGGCTATGGATCCGACAGCCTCCTCCTACGGCCGCAGTAGACTAGAGCTCGGTGCCAAGGAATGGCTGGGCGACAAGCATATCAACAGGGATTACGAGCTCCTAGCGGAGGAGTTGCGGCGGAGCCGTCCGGAACTCGCCGCCCTGACGCAGTTCGTGGACCCCCTGATAGCTCACTATCGACTGCGCTTCGGCGCCGAGCCCGACATGCTCCGCGCGTTGAAGCGCATCGGCTACGATCCAAATGGTAATGGTCCCGACTTCCTGTTCCTGCCAGTGAACGACGCTATGGATCCTAATCGCCCCGGCACGCATTGGTCGCTGCTGCTCCTTGATTGCCACACGCAAGGAGAGCCGGTTGCCTATCACTACGACTCCGTCCGGGGACACAACCACGAGGCGGCAGCGCAGCTCGCACGACGGCTGCGTGCCCGCCTGGAGTCACCCAGCATGGCCCAGCAGCGGAACAGCTATGATTGCGGCGTCTTTGTGGTGGACGGCACGCGGGCGCTGGTTCGACGATTGGCCCAAGGAGAGCGGCCAGCGCACGAGCCGCTGCACCTTGACAACCTCGTCGCCAATCGGCGGTCCCTCCAGATTCGACTGGCTCATCCCGGCTTGGGCTAATGGAGCTGGCTGGAGTGGCTCTCCCGGACACTACACCGGGGGGCTCGCCCAAGCGAGCCGCCTGTTTGGCCGCGGAAGCCGAAGCCCAGGGGGCCTTGCTGATCGAGAAGCTCAAACTCACGATCAAGAAGCTCCGCCACGAGCAGTTCGGACAGTCCTCCGAGCGACGCGCATTGCTGGAGCAGCTCGAGCTAAAGCTCGCCAAGGTGGAGGAGACCGCGGCGCAAGCTAGAGCATTCGCCGATCATGTTGCAGCGTATCCTGCGGCGATGAAGTAGTTGCGGCATTCGGTTGCTGTGAAGCGATCAATGATGCCACCTTCGCGGTCCAGAGGCCTTCGACGGTTCGTTTTGCGCCCTGACGCAAGAGCGCTTTGAGCTTGGCGAAGGCATTCTCGATCGGATTGAAGTCAGACGTACGCATCCGGCGACGGCCCTGGTCAGGTCGCTTTGGGCGGATCGCCGATTGCGATTAGGCGGCGTGAGCGATGCGCGGAGGGCGCCAGTTCCAAGGCAGGAGTTCGTGGATATGCCTGGAGGGATGATCTGGCAGGCGGGCCAGTAGGGAATCGAACCTTTGACGGCGGTCTGAGGCCTCTATCAAGGTCCATCTCCCCGTGCGGAACTCACAGCCGCCTTGATCGCGCTTGCGACACGCGCCACATCGGTGCGCTTCAAGCCGGCGACGTTGATGCGGCCAGATGTCGGCATGTAGATGCCGTGCTTTTCCCTTAGTTTCAGCACCTCGGTCTGTGAGAGGGGCAGAATGGAAAACATGCCCTCTTGCGAGCCGATGGCGACGGCATTCGACCATCTTCCTCCCAATGCGTCGACGAAAGATTTTCGCAACGCGAGGAGGCGATGACGCATCGATTCCAACTCTTCACGCCAGTCCCGGCATAGTTCGGGGGAGCTGAGGATGGTCTTCACGATTGCGGCGCCGTGATCGGGCGGCATTGAGTAGCTGGCGCGGGCGATAGCAACAAGATTGGACCGAGCAGTCTCTGAAGCTGATTGCAAAGACGCGACCGCAAACACCGCACCCGTACGCTCGCGATATAGTCCAAATGATTTCGAGCAGGACACCGCGACAAGCGCCTCTGGAACGGCAGAAATTGTCGAACGAAGCGCGGCGACGTCTCCGTCGAGCCCAGCACCGAAACCCTGATAGGCAAGATCAATCAACGGCGTAAGTCCGCGCGCAGCGATCATCGCGGTGATCCGACGCCAGTCGTCCGCCGTCAGCACAGCGCCGCTCGGGTTGTGACAACAAGCATGGAGCAAAACTGCGTCGCCGGGCTCGGCCTGGTGTAGTGCATTCATCATGCTGTCAACTAGAATGGTCTGCGAGGCAACATCAAAGAATGGATAAGTCTCGACCGAGAGACCGGCACCCGAGAAAATTCCTGCATGATTTGGCCAACTCGGTTGACCTAGCCAGATCTTACCCTGTCCGGTCCCGCGAATCAGATCGGCAGCGAGCCGCAAAGCACCCGAGCCACCGGGTGTCTGCACACCAGAGGCGTGGATGGTTGCCGTATGCCCGCCAACCAACGACCACAGCAAATCAAGGAATGTTTGATCACCCTCCGGCGCCACGTACGCCTTAGTGTTCTGGGTCTCGCAAATCAGGTGCTCCGCAGCCTTTACGGCACGAAAGATCGGCGAATGACCGGCCTCGTCGCGATAGACGCCGACCCCAAGGTCGATCTTGTCTGGTCGGGGATCTGCGTCAAAGAGCCCAATCAGCGCAAGCAGGGGATCGTTGGGTTTACGGCTTAATGTTTCAAACATTGTCGGCTTTCTTGATCGAGCGGAAACCGGCCGCATTTGACCGGATGGTTGGCTGCGTTCAGAAGTCAGAGAGTCGCGGCGCAAAGTCACGCGTCATAGTCGCGCGTACTCCTTGGCGCGACGTCCGTTTTGCAGGACGAAGTTTTCGAGTTCTGGCCGCCCAGCGCCCGCGCACGACAACGGTCCCGGCTTGCGACGGGCTGGGTCGCGATGGCCCACCACGCATCAGTTCGGGTTCAAGGTGTTGCCAAATCGAATCGCTGCCGAAATCGGAAGCTTCCGCAGCTCGGGATGGCTCTGCCCGCGATGGCGCGGGTGCGATCTCCTGCCAAATCCGATCCTGGTCGTAATCGGGGGCTTCGGCCAGCGCCTGCAATGCGCTCGGCTCATGCTCAAAGCCCGCTGAATCGGAGGACCGTGGTGCGTCGGGCCGTGGGCTCGTGTTCGCTGGGTCTGTTGGGTTGAAATCCATGCTGTCTATCCTCTCAAATGACTGAGCCGCGCGAGCCCTCGTTCGACGAAGGTCGTTCGCGTTGCGACCTGCGGAAAACTATTTCAAAGGCTCGCGTTGAGCGCCGGCCTCCGAGTTACGGCCAAATGGTGCCAAGCACGCTTCCGGTCGAGCATCGAGTACCCCGAAAGGTGCACGTCCACTGCGTTCACTGGACGGCATCGCCGTCTAGGCATCCGCGCTTTCATGGTGTGGCGCTCAGCTTTCCAGAAGCTGACGGGCAGATGGATTTAGGCCGATAGGACAAGACTGATTTTCGTCGTAAACTGCGCAGTGCCACGGTGAGTAGGCCGGGGAACTCTTGCCACCGGCACCGGGTCACCGGAGGCGGTCGTCCCGCCCCCGGTTTCCAGAACGTGGCGTATGGATTTACCGTACCGACGCTCTTCGACAGTTGGGTCACAGCACTGCAAGCGCCTGCAGCTCCCCACAAGGGAGGCGTAGCCTTCCGCCACTGGCATGCACGGCGCCGATATCAGTATGCTGCACTCGATCGATTGTAAGAATCGATTTGTTGCACACTTCAATCCCTGATCGCCGCGTAACTAGCCTCGGCATCCTAGAAGAGGTGCCGTTCGCGTTTTAGATTTCATTTCGCGGAGGTTGCGCCTCCTCGTAATCACCGATCTTGCGTAGCCCAGAGTGCCTTCCAAAAGCAAAGCCGGAGTGTCAAACGCCATCCGGAACTGCTCCCTCATATTGCCTTAGATGAGAATGTTACCGAAGCGCACCCTGGTGTCTTCTGGATCGCGTGACGCGAGTCGGAGCAAGCCGCTCGCGAAGCGCGCCCTCCAGATCGCCCGGAGCGAGCGGCTTGCGGTGATTCGGCGAAAGAACCTGTCGGCATTAGATAGTAAGAGACGAAGCTTGGACCGATAGTTTGATCTCTGTGCTGCTGATGAGCTGTCGAGCGGAATTTGATCGCCAGTTCTTCACCAATCGCTGCACCGTACGCCGCTGATGGCGGCCGAACCGACCGGGCGCATGCGCTTGCAGGCGGGTGAGAAGATCGACCGCGGACAAGTGCGGAGCCGCGGTGAGCCATTCCTCAATGATGGGAATGTAGGGGTCGAGCATCGATGGCCGACGTGGCACAGGTTTGCGCCGCACGTAGCGGCGCCGATGAATACCCCGCTGCTCACCCTGTTTCCAACATCGCCGAGCTCGCGGGCAAAGCCCGCCAAGTCGCTTTGCACCGGCGCGACAGCCATCGTTAGCTTTCCAGCCCGCTGATCAACGCGCTTGCGCGGCTCATTTTGAGCATCCCGCGTCTGTGCCAGCAATGCCACCGGATCAGGCGTGCGGTAAATTTCCCGCAGCCGACGTTTGAGTGCCTCATCGAGCCGCGGGTGGACCAATGCTCCCTATGGGAGTCGAATCGGTTGATGTTGGATGACGTCGCCTCTTCAAGACCTCTTACAAATAGAATATCAAAGGCCTTCTCGAATTGCTCTTCTTGCCCGGTGGCTTGCTCGTCATACTGAATGTGAGGTGCGGGTACTTCTTTCATCTTCGCATCATCCGCTTGAAAAGATCGGCCGCGAGACGTCGGAAGATGCTAGATATGCACGAAATACCTCGCGCGAACGCGACTTGTATGATGGCTATCAGATCCTGCAGTATCATCTCAAGCAAATACGGTACAGATCGTACGTAGATCCATCTGGCTCAACGGGACCGAGTCTTCTCTGAGAAGCTCCAACGATACGCCTGCGCTATCAAGATCGACCTTTGAGCTGTCGATTCCGCGTATATTTATTTCTTGCAGGCTAAGTGGACTTCGCAGTGCCGTTGCCCTCGGCGCTGCTGCCTTGGCGGCGGCCCTGTCGTGCTCTCTACACAGCAGGCCGCTCGCCTACTCGACGCCGATGCTGAAGGGGCAGATTGGCGGGAAGTTGCGCGCGTTGTTCGCCGCGAGCCTCACAGCGGCGCGCAGCGCCCGCAGGACCGTCGCCACGCACCACTTCGGCCACGTCGTCCGGTTCGCGCTGGCGAAATTCTTCGCGATCACCACGCCACCCAATTCGATGTCGCGCTGGGCGATACGCGGAATGGAGCTGAACATCGCGGGCGCGTCGCACGGCTTTTTTGCCGCTGTCGCGCCTGGACGGACTCAAAGAAAACGGCCCCGGCGGGGCGGGCCAGGGCCGTCAACTTGGAAGGTGCGTCAGCCAAGTGGGGTCAAGGAAGACGCGAAAACAGTTGTAGCGATCAACCGACCTCATGTTCAACTATATCAAGGTTTAGAGCTGGTGTAGAGCCGTAAGCCTCCTGTGCCGGCCGGCCTGCCGTCCTTCCTCAGGCGGCGTGATGGAGAGCCCTGTCGACGTGCTTCTTGACTTGCCCGCGCATGTCTGTCGTAGCCCTCTGGCCGAGCTCCCACAATTCCTTGTTCTGGTCGAAGGCCTTGCGGGCTCGCTCGGTGGACAAGGTCAAGACCTCGGACGCCGATCCGCTGCCAAGCAGATGGGCGAACAAATCGAACGCGAAGGCGGTATTGGCGTGAGAGATTTCGAGCACCTTGAGCCCGTAATCGGTCGCGACGCCCGCGTTGCGCGAGTACGTTTCGCTCAACGCCTCGGTCATCTGTTCAGAGGCTGTGCGCGCTCGAGCAAAGCTCTCCACAGCTAGATCGCCGACCACTCCGGGCAATGCGATCTTCGAGAAACCCAACAACGGCATTCCGAAGATGTTCGTGCCGTTCACCGTGACTTTCATTTCACTTTCACTCAAGGCGCAGTCCCCTTCTCGCGCGAAAGCATTCCTCGCAACGCTTGCATGCGTCACGACAGCGCTGACGCTCCGTGTTCGATTCTGAGTTTCGGGTGAGCTTCGATCCCGCCCCGACACTACTCTGCGGGACGAAGGCGCCACTGTCGGTTCGGTTTGCGACTCTCGCGGACAATTTTTTGAAATTGTCAAATCAAGCCAACGTATATTTATGGAGAGTGTTGTGCATAACGTGCGTGCTGTGAGCAGCGGAAGGCTCCTGTATCGGCGTGAGGTTGTGCGAAGCATCATCGGCATTGGCTGCGCGACGCAGAGGACCTCGGGCAGTTTGCGCGCAAACAAAAACCCTGGCATCGCTGCCGGGGTTTTGCATTTCTTGGATCGCTTGAGCGCGGACTTTAGAAGTCCATGCCGCCCATGCCGCCGCCCGGAGGCATCGCGGGGCCGCCGGCGTTCTTCTTCGGCAGCTCGGCAACCATCGCTTCCGTGGTGATCAGGAGCGCGGCCACGGAGGCGGCGTTCTGGATCGCGGTGCGCACGACCTTGGTCGGATCGATGATGCCCTTGCTGACGAGATTGACGTACTCGCCGGTCTGACTGTCGAAGCCGAACGCGTACTGATCCTTCTCCAAGATCTTGCCGACGATGACGGAACCATCCTCGCCCGCGTTGATCGCGATCTGGCGGGCCGGAGCCGACAGCGCCTTGCGCACGATCTCGACGCCGGTCTTCTGGTCGTCGTTCTTGGTGCGGATGCCCTTGAGGTGCTCGGAGGCCCGGAGCAGCGCGACGCCGCCGCCCGGCAGGATGCCTTCCTCGACAGCCGCACGGGTCGCGTGCATCGCGTCATCAACGCGATCCTTGCGCTCCTTCACCTCGACCTCGGTCGCGCCGCCGACGCGGATCACCGCGACGCCGCCTGCGAGCTTGGCAAGACGCTCCTGCAGCTTCTCACGGTCGTAGTCCGAGGTGGTCTCCTCGATCTGCGCCTTGATCTGGGCAACGCGGGCGTCGATGTCGGCCTTCTTGCCGGCGCCGTTGACGATCGTGGTGTTCTCCTTGTCGATCATCACCTTCTTGGCGCGACCGAGCATCTGCAGCGTGACGTTCTCGAGCTTGATGCCGAGGTCTTCCGAGATGGCCTGGCCGCCGGTCAGGATCGCGATGTCCTGCAGCATGGCCTTGCGGCGATCGCCGAAGCCCGGAGCCTTGACGGCCGCGACCTTCAGGCCGCCACGCAGGCGGTTGACGACGAGGGTGGCGAGGGCTTCGCCTTCGACGTCTTCGGCGACGATGACCAGCGGCTTGCCGGTCTGCACCACGGCCTCGAGCAGCGGCAGCAGCTCGTTCAGCGACGAGAGCTTCTTCTCGTTGATGAGGATGTAGGCGTCGTCCATCTCAACGCGCATCTTGTCGGCGTTGGTCACGAAGTAGGGCGAGATGTAGCCGCGGTCGAACTGCATGCCCTCGACGACGTCGAGTTCGGTCTCGAGCGACTTGGCTTCCTCGACCGTGATCACGCCCTCATTGCCGACCTTCTTCATGGCGTCGGCGAGGAACTTGCCGATCTCGGCATCGCCGTTGGCGGAAATGGTCCCGACCTGGGCGATTTCCTCGTTCGAGGTCACCTTCTTGGAGTTTTTTTCTAGATCCGAGACAACGGCCTCGACTGCGAGATCGATACCGCGCTTCAGGTCCATCGGGTTCATGCCGGCGGCGACCGACTTGGCGCCTTCACGGACGATCGCCGCAGCCAGCACGGTCGCGGTGGTGGTGCCGTCGCCGGCAGCATCCGCCGCCTTCGACGCCACCTCCCGCACCATCTGGGCGCCCATGTTCTCGAACTTGTCCTCGAGCTCGATCTCCTTGGCGACCGCAACGCCGTCCTTGGTGATGCGGGGCGCGCCGAACGACTTCTCGAGCACCACGTTGCGGCCCTTCGGACCGAGGGTGACCTTCACCGCATTGGCAAGGATGTCTACGCCACGCAGCATGCGATCGCGGGCATCGACGCCCAGTTTGACCTCTTTAGCTGACATATTTTCCTCCTTGAGTTGAGATTCGTCTCTCACCTGCGAGGCAGGGATGAGCGTTTGTGGCGGTCAGCGTTAGGCCGCCTTCTTGGAGCCGGCGACCCCGGTGAGAACGCCCATGATGTCGCTCTCCTTCATGATCAGAAGCTCCTGGCCTCGATCTTGACCTCGGTGCCCGACCACTTGCCGAACAGGACCCGGTCGCCGACCTTGACGTCGATGGGGATCAGCTTGGCGGCTTCATCGCGGCCGCCCGGGCCAACGGCGATGACTTCGCCCTGCGAGGGCTTTTCCTTGGCACTGTCCGGAATGATGATGCCGCCACGCAGTCTTCTCTTCGGCGTCGATACGCTTGACCACGACGCGGTCGTGAAGCGGACGGAATTTCATGCGATCCTCCTTGGCTTTTGTGATTATTGTTGGATTGGCAGTCGCAATAAGCGAGTGCTCACCGCTTCTCACATAAGTCTGTGACATTCCGGCGCAAGAGCTTGGACCATGTCGCCTGTTCGCCCTTGGTGTCTGAACCGTGCCCCTCACTTTGCCGGGGCTGTTTTGGGCAGGATCGGACGTGGCTGCGGGCATACTAAATCGACGCACCAACGCGGAAGTAGGTCCTAGCCCAGCACAGGCCCAATATGCTTTGGTGCGCCGGTTGGGACTGAGACGCATGGGTGGCTGATGTACATCTTCATTCGAAAGTACACCAAGGTTCGTTCGGTTGCGGATGCTGCTCGCCGCGCCAAAAGCGGCATCGGTCAGATCCTAAGGGAATCGCACGGATTCAGATCTTATTACGTATTGGATGGGGGCGATGGCGTCGGTGTCGCTGTGATGATATTCGAGGACCGCGAAAGCGCCAATGCTGCGAACGATAAAGTGCTGGATTTCGTTCAAGCAAGCCTGCATGACCTTAATCTTGGAGACCCCGAAATCATCGCCGGGGAAGTTTTGGTGAAGATAGATGCGTAAGTCTTTCGCGTGTCGGTTGTCGCGGGAGGACCAAAAGGATCGCCGCTACGTCGGCGGCTGTCCCGGACTGCTTCACCTGTTCCAGCGCTCTTCCAACCTAGGGCGTCCTATCCATGCCCTGTTCAGGCACCGGGTTGTCCAGCCCAGCTGCGGCGTTCCCTGCAGTCGCGCTTGAGCTTCCTGGTAGGGGCCGACGTAGCGAAGCTGGGTCGGTATTTTGGATGCGACGTATTCGTGCAAGGGCACGTTCTGCGGCCTTCCTATCGCACTCGTCAAAGGCAAATCCGAAGCCGGTGCGCAATCGGTCCGGCAGCAGCTCGGCACTCAGGGTTTGATACCAGCGCGGCGGCCGCAACAATGGTCGCCCGCCGGCGAAGATCTGTCGGGCCACCTCGCGCGCGGCCGTGCTGACCGACAATGTATCCGATTGCATCACCGCCGCGGTGTAGGCGGCGAACGCGTCCCAATCCGCCGGCAAGTCGCTCGACGTCAGCCCGAACAATGCCCCAAACAGCCGGCTCTCGGCCCAATAGCGCTCGCGCTCTTCGACCGTGAACGGAGGCAGGATCAGGTCGTGGACGGCCAGAGCAGTGTCGACGAGGGTCGCGTGGACCCAGCGCAACGCTGCGACCTCGTTGGCGCGGTAGGGCGAGCCGCTCTCGAACGGACCGATTGCTTCGGGCAGGCGGCCGACGATCATCGCATCGAGCGAGCCGAACACCATCGTAAACACTACGTCAAAGGTTCGATGGAAGCGACCGATCGGATCCGCGAAGGTTCGCGAGTGCTCGGCCACGGCGGCGGCGACCCAGGGATGCGCCAGCTGAAGCAGCAAGGCACGACCGGCGCCCAAAAAGGTGATGGCTTCTCGGTCGATCCGCCAGGTCATCGACCCGGGACCAAAAATGCCCTCGACCGGTCCGGCGGCCCGAGCCCGGACGAAATCAAGAGCGAGCTCAAGGTCGCTTTCGGAGACCAAATGCGCACCTTCCGAAGCAGACGGGGGCATTCCACTGGTCCGTGCAGTCTATCGCAATTCAGCAAGCCATAGCTCTCTCAACGTTGTCGCATGATGTCCACCCGCGCGGAATACGGCGGCCTGAGATTTGGTCGAATCCCATGCGGGTAAGACTGAGCCGGATGCAGCGGCTGCTACGGCACCGTTTGCTGAAGAAACTGCCCCGCCGCCGCCGTCTTTCATACTTCCTCTCGAAAGCTTATTGTTTCGGTCGAACGAGCTCACTTGGCAGCGCTGTCGTTCAGAGTATCTTATTCTGCGATTCAAGAACTCCCGAAACGAAACGCGAGGAACGCTCATGACCGTTGCTGGTTAAAACATTACCGCGCGCTCGAGAGCGTTTTTGATCTGCTCGACGCGATTGGCGGTCAGGCCGTATAGCAGGTTGATTGCTGCGAGTGTCGCGGGAAGCTGCCGCAGGTAAGTGGCCGGCGCGCCAACTTGGCTTGCAAGCTGGCCGAAGCTCCAGTGGGTCGGGACGAGCGGCGTGTCCGAGCCGGGCAGCATCAAGGCCAGGGGCTCAGGATCAGTACCGCTCGCCTCGACATGGATGAGCGCGCTGTCGACCACGCGCGTCCGGCTGCGGTCCGGGCAATCGCGCATCGTGCAGGCCAATTCGTTGAGTGACAGATAACTCATCCGCCGGACGACAGAACCACTCCGAGGACACCCGACCAACGCGCTCGCCGCGGCTCACATCCACCCTGTAACCGAAACTGGGGGGCGGCTGGCATCAACAATCTGCGTATTCATGGGAGCAATCTCCATGACGGGCGCCGGAAGACTCTTCTCCGACCCTCAACCCGTCACGGCCAAGGCCGCTCCCCTCTGCCTCCCTGTATCGTCGGTCGGCAACGCCAACGCCCAAAACGTGCGACCAAGGCCTTCGAGCAAGACCCGCGACGGCGACTCACGATATCCGCCGCGCCGGAGTTTCCGTCAGGAATGGAAGCCGAAGGGTGAAAACCCGGCGCAAGCCGGGATTTCAGCGCCAGCCGACAGCCCGGTCCTGCAGGGAGACGGCAATAAAATCAGCCAACGCTTGACAAGACATTTAACCGGCATCGTAGAAGGCGGCTTGATAAAGCTCCTCGACTTCGTGACTTCGTCTGGCGTCAACTGGGAGAATTCGTTGCCGCGGGCGCGCTTTGACAGTCGCCCTTTATTCTGTTGCGAGAATCCAAGCAGTCTGGTGAGGGGCCGCTGCGCCATGCGATCATGTTTTCGACGCCCGAGCGGAATGAATTGAAGCTCTGCAAGAACCGGGCTTTACTCGGAAGATCCTGGTCGATGGAAGCGGCATGGCGGAGGACGAGGGGCTCTCGTTTCGAATCTGAACTGACAGCTAGCTTATATTCCGGAGCGATACGGCGGGCCGCTGATGAAGCCCGCGAATTCTTGCTGAAGTATGGCCGCGAGTATTTAGCGCTAGATGTTAACTATCGAGCCGCAAAATTCTGTGAGCGCAAAAATTGTTGGCCGTAGCTTTTCCGAAGAGACCTACTTCCGGATTCTAGGCTGCCCGGTGTCGGCCGAAATGGCTCCATCATTAGCGTAACGCATGGTTTGAATCTCAAAATGGTCTCGCCTCTCGCGCGAATTTCCTCTGTTCCTAGGCTCTTCGCCGCCGCCTTCGGGGAGACAGGCGGTCTTGACCCGCCCGATCACTGGTTTGTTGGCGTGGCAAGCGCTTGCTGAGGATCGAGCGTGAATCGGCGTGCTCGCAATGCCGGCGACCATAGGATCGACCTCCTCGCTCCGCTTGCTAGCGAGACATTAGACATACTGCTCCAATTTGAGGTAATCGTCTGTGAGGACAGGTGAGCGGATGGAAGAAGCTGCGTCTTGAAGAAAGGCATTCAGAGTCCGACTGGCGCGAATGCGGCCTTCGAAACATGGGCGCGCCGGCGCGCGAGAGCGAAGAGCTGCAAATTCCGAACTGATCAGGTCAGGGGCGGCTGCGGCACAATCTGAGGCGGAGGAGCAACCAGCAGATATGACGGCTTGTGCCAGTCCTAGTGTGGCGAGCCAGCCCGCATAGATTAGCACCGCACCGTCTGTCTCGCTGAGCCCAGAGAGTTCCTTAATTGCAGCAGCATGGACTGGCGCCGCACCAAGAGACAGAAAAAGATCGGCTATTTCGTCACGTGTGGCTCTAGAGAGAAGGCAGCGGCCGAGATGTGATAGGAGCGTCTCGGTCGGACCTTCGAAGATACGGAGAATGCGGGCATCTCGATAGATTTTAGCGACAGGCGTTCCCTCATCGTATCCACGGCCACCCAGCAGTTGGACACATTGATCAGCGACGAGGCCGCACCACTCCGACGACAAAACCTTCGTTGCCGATGCAAGGTGGACGTTAGGCGCGCCCTGCGCTGAGACAAGTCGGCAGGAAGCATCCAGCATTGCCTTCACTACTTCGCGCCGGAGTACCATCTGCCCAAATAACTGCTCGATATAGCTATTCTCAATCATGCGCAGCTTACCTAGTCGACGATGGCTCGCATAAGAGGCTGCAACCTGGATAGCGCGCTCAAGGGCTCCAAGACCCATTGCCGCCACACCGATACGCCCGCGGTTCATGCTAGATGATGCTGCTCCCCAGCCGTCTTGATCGCGAGAGAGCACGTAAGCGCTCGGCACCTCGACATCTTGGAACTCCAGAGTATTTTGGATAATGCCACGCAAACCCAGTGTGCGATGCTCGTGGGTGACCTTTAGACCCGGAGCCTGCCTATCAACTAATACACCAACGAGCCGACCTTTCGCATCTGGACCAGAGGCTCGGGCAAAGCAAACGATCCAGCGAGCCCAGTCAGCGAGGCCAATCCAGATTTTGCGGCCAGTGATGCGAACTCTATCTCCGTGTATAAAAGCCGATGCCTCTATATGCCGCGGGGCAGAGCCAGCTCCAGGCTCCGTCAAAGCGAAAGCGCAAAGGTCGCCGCGTGTTGCACCCCACATGACCTGCCTTTGTTCAGGGACGTGCGGCGCCGCTTCGATGCAGGGCAAGGCCAGGAAGTTATGGATGACGAGGGTAGAGGCAGCCGAGATATCAAAGGATGCGGTGGCGGAGATGAGGTCGATTGCCTCTTGCAAGGGAAGAGCTAATCCGCCGTGCTCTACTTGTGTAGTGAGGCCGAACAGTCCATGCCTTGCAAATATGCTGTGTAGGGTGGGAGGAAATGCCCGACGGTCATCCGCATCTGCGAAATTCAACTGACTCAGGTCATCGATTAAACTGGAATATAGGTTAGGTGCAGCACCTTCAGCTGTACGTTCCTGCGATTCCCCGAATAGCGGGTAAAATTGAGTGTACATAGCCATTAAGCCATAATGAGTGAATGCGCTCTTCGTGCCAATCATCCCCGTGGCTAGCTCGATTACACGTTGGTATATTGCGATGCGGGCTATATAAACGCATGCCTCAGATCGGGATTTTTCGCGAGCGCTACGCTGACATCACGTCGAGCTATCGTGGGGGCATGACGCCTCCACTTCCGTGTCCAAAGAGAACAATTCAACCGGGAAACGTCGACAATCAACTCACCGAAATCTTGCGCAATGGGCGCTTGCTCTGTTGGCCTTGGCGGTCGAGGCCGAGGTTGCGGACTTTCTCGGCAAGCATGCCGATTGTCCCGCGCTGCCGCCGACGCGCTACAATTCCTGCTCCTGATCACCCGCAGCAGCGTCGCCTGGAATGAGCCGGAGATCTCTCCGATTTCATCTAGAAACAGCGTCCCCCCTTGCCGGAGAGCAAACCATCCGACTACCTAACTCATCCCAGTACCACGAACTGACCATTCCGCCCTTCGAGCAGCGAGGTTGGGTTAGACTTGCCTCAGTGGCTTGTATCGCAGGGGCACACGTTAGACTGGTCCCAGTGCTCGAAGGGCAGGTACGCCGCAGATCAGCGAGCCGCCGAGCAAGGCGGTCTAGGCGTCTGGGTAGGTTCGTTCGCGGCACCGTGGCTCTATCGCGACTGCGTCCGGGCAGGTGGTAAGCAGTGAACCTCCTTCGAATTGATGGACACCTGTAGTAGGCTCGAAGAGCCAGGAGGTGTCGGATGGAAGGACGTCAACGTCGGTCGTTTAAGGACGGCTACAAGCGGCAAGCGGTTGACCTCGTAGCGTCGAGCGGGCGCTCGATCGGATCTGTGGCCAAGGAGCTTGGCCTGCGCGATTCCGTGCTACGGCGGTGGGTGGAGCAGCGAGAGGCCCGGCTGGAGCCGACGGCAGCGACGCGGCGCCCCACAACGCAGGCGTCGCTGCCGTCGGCGGACCACGCGGCAGAGATCGCGCGTTTGCAGCGAGAGAACGAGCGGCTGCGCATGGAGCGCGACATTTTAAAAAACTGTCCAGCACAGTGGCGCGCCTGTGCGGCGTAGAAACAGCCTTGTGCTACCCTCGGCGGCTGGGAGGGTAGCGGCCGTTCGATTATTGGAGGCACAATCCCCGTTAAAAAACATGGTCCATGGGTGCATGCGAACTTGAGAGTGGTGACGTCGCCCTGGCGACGATCCCGATTAGGAAGATGACGATTGGCATAGCTCAAACCCTCCTGCTCATTATTGAATGGAGGATTGCCATGCTCAAGAAGAGGACGGCCGGCGACCGCCCAGAACCTAGGCCAGTCAACGTCGCGGCCGCCGCCGTCGACATCGGATCAAAGATGCACATGGCTGCGGTGAACCCCGCTTGCACTGACGTGCCTGTGCGCTCTTTCGGCACATTCACGCGAGACCTGCATGAGCTGGCGGACTGGTTCAAAACGTGCGGCGTGACGAGTGTCGCAATGGAATCCACCGCGTCTTCACCTGCACATAGAAGCAGTCGGCCGCCCGATGCAGTTCTACGTCCTCGTCTCCTTCGACGACGATTTTGTCGACGCCAACCGAACCCGCGCCCAGCAGGCAATTCGTCAGATAGAGGTGCTGATACAGGAAGCCACGATGCACGGCCTCGATGCGCACCAACTGGCGTGGATCGAGTACGTTTGTAAGCGGCAAGGAGACCCCGTCTGGCGGAGGGGGTGAGCGATCGGTTATCGGCTGCTGAGTTTGTGAGCCGATGTGAGCTTCTATGTCTGCGCCTAGTTCTGGAACTAGAACCTTCCATATGATCGAAGCGGTTGCCGACCGTCTTGAGGGAGCGCCGCGCCAGCTTCGGCGACGCTGGTCGGACGAGTTCAAGGCACAAGTTGCGGCAGAGGCCCTGGAGCCCGGCGCGAGCGTATCGGCGATCGCCCGCCGGATCGGGATTCACCCGTCGCAGCTGTTCGCCTGGCGCCGTGATGCTCGGGCCGAGTTGCATTGTCCCTCGCGGCCTTCAAGTCGCGAGGTTGTGGTGACTTCTGTGGCAGGCGCAGTGATCGAGATTGCCATTGGCGAGGTCGTCGTGCGCGCCGGCGTGGATGTCGACGAAGCGCACTTGCAGCGGGTGATCCGCGCGGTCCGCTCGGCATGATCCCCTCTGGTGTGAAGGTGTTCCTGGCCAGCCATCCGGTCGACTTCCGCAAGGGTATCGATGGCCTTGTTGCGCTTGTGCGCGATGCTGGCTCAGATCCGTTCGACGGTGCGCTTTATGTGTTCCGGGCCAAAAGAGCCGACAGAATAAAGATCGTGTGGTGGGATGGGTCCGGCGTGTGCCTCTATTTAAAACGTCTTGAAAAGGCGAAGTTCTGCTGGCCGCGGATCGGGCATCATCGGGTGCAGCTCAACCCCGCGCAGTTGATGGCACTGGTGGATGGGATGGACTGGAAGCGGGTCCGGACCGTGGCGGTCAAGCCGCCGGAGATTGTTGGGTAAAAGCACTGCGGCGAAGTGAATCAGCGGCCTGAAAGGGCAAGAGAAGCGGGGCAAAATGTGCTCTGGTCGGGCCAATGACGCCGCCCGATCTCAACCTCCCGAATGACGTAGAGATGTTGAAGGCCATGGTGCTTGCCATGGCCGAGAAGGCGGCCCGCGCCGATGCTCTGGAGAGTGAAGTCGCCGATCTCAAGGCCCGCAACGCCGATGCCGATGAGCGCATTGCGCGGCTGTCGCAGATCCTGAAGGCCTTCGACCGCGCCCGGTTCGGCCGACGATCGGAAAAGCTCGGCTCTGCGGACGGCGACGTTGAACAGCAGGCCTTTGTCTTCGAGGAGATCGAGACCGGCGTCGCTGCGATCAAGGCCCAGGTCAACAAGGGCCGTGAGCAAGCGGATGGCAAGCGTGCACCGCGTCGGCGCAAGGGCTTTGCACCCCATCTGGAACGGATCGAAACCGTCATTGAGCCGGAAGAGCTGGCTGAGCATGCCGGCAAGCAGAAGGTGCTGATCGGCGAGGACGTGTCGGAGCGCCTGGATGTGGTGCCGGTCAAGTTCCGTGTGATCGTCACGCGCCGTCCCAAGTATGCCTTCAAGAACGCGGACGGCGTAATCCAGGCGCCGGCCCCGGCCCATATCATCGAAGGCGGCATACCGACGGAAGCGCTTCTGGCCCAGATCGCCGTCTCCAAGTACGCCGATGGCCAGCCGCTCTACCGGCAAGAGGCCATCTACGCCCGCGACCAGGTCGAACTCGACCGCCAGCTGATGGCGCAATGGATGGGCAAGCTCGGCTTCGAGCTGGAGATCGTGGCGGACTACATCTTCAGTGAGGTCAAGAAGGCCGAACGGATCTTTGCCGACGAAACCACCTTGCCCACCCTCGCTCCCGGCTCCGGATCGGCGAAGACGGCCTACTTATGGGCCTATGCCAGGGATGATCGAACCTTTGGCCGCAGCGGTCCCCCGATGGTGGCTTATCGCTTCGAAGACAGCCGCTCCGGCGAATGCGCGGTCCGGCATCTCAATGGTTATCGCGGCATCCTGCAAGTGGATGGTTATGCCGCCTATAACAAGCTCGCGCGATCCGATCGCGACAATGATGGCGTCACATTGGCTGGCTGCTGGTCACACAGCAGGCGCAAGTTCTACGAGCTGCATGTTGCAGGGAGCTCGGAAGTGGCAACAGCGACGGTCGAGCGGATGGCACGGCTCTGGCAAGTCGAGAAAACCGTGCGCGGTCAAAGCCCCGACGCTCGCGTTGCCGCGCGCCAAAAAGCCTCCGCGGCGGTCGTCGCAGATCTCTTCGATCTCTGGCAGCAGATCTTGCGGCGGATCTCCGGCAAATCAAAACTGGCCGAGGCGATCCGCTATGCCATCTCGCGCCGTGCCATCTTCGAACGCTTCCTGACCGATGGTCGCATCGAGCTCGACTCCAACATCGTCGAACGCGCAATCAGGCCACAGACAATTACCAGAAAGAATAGCCTCTTCGCTGGCAGCGACGGCGGCGGACGAACCTGGGCGACCATCGCGACGCTGCTGCAGACGGCGAAGATGAACAACGTCGATCCGTTCGCTTGGCTCACCGTAACACTTCAGCGTATCGCCAACGGCTGGTCGAGCAGCGAAATCGACGCGCTTATGCCATGGAACCACGCCGCCTGACGGCCCCAGCTTGCCGCTTACGTACGTTTGGTTTCTCTCCTCGTACTTCTGGGTCAAGGAGCGCCATCCTCCCAGCGGACGGCCCGCAAAAACTCATCGCGTGTCAGGGCACAGAGGGCGAATTCGCCGCGCTTCAGGGGCACCCAGACGGGAAGCCACGCCGGGGCCGGCAAGGTAAAAGATATAGGCGCCGGCGTTGAAGAAGACGTGGGCTGATGCACGCTTCCATTTTTCGATGAACGGCTTGCTGGGTCCCATCCATCGCATGATTGCGAACTCCTTGCCGTCGAGATTGACGACGCGGGATTTGAAATCGAGCGACACCCTCGTAGCCCTGATAGGCGGCGAGCACCTCCCCGCGCGCCGCCTGCATCCGACCTCGCCGCGGTTCGTGCTTGGCCGCGGCGATCTCATCGAAAACGTCCGTCGTATCGACGGCGAGCAGCGGGATAGAGCGCATCGCCGCTCTTGCATCGGTCGCCGTAAGGGCCCTGTGTTTTTGCCATGGGCTTGTTCCCGCTAGACCAGCCCCAAGGCCTTCAGCCAGGCCTGCACCTGTCCGAAAGCGTCCTGTTGCCATTGATCGGGGGTACGGTCTCCGAGGAGATTCGTTTCCTCGACGAACTTCCGCACCGACGTTGGGCCGTAGGCATCTTCCTTGACAAACTTTCCGGCGATGTGGGCGTAGCCTTGTTTGCCTTCCGCCAACTCGAGCAGCGGCTTGCAATCCGCGGCGAGCGCCTGCAGCCCGCCGGGGTAATTGCGGATGCAGTAATAGATATCGTAGGCGTCCTTCTGCTTATGCCGGTTTTGGATGGCATAGCCCTTCATGGCCAGAAGAGCCGAGATCGAGGCGATCGCGATCTCGACGCGGTTCTTGCCGCCCGAGGGCATCGAGCCGTCGATCGCCACCATCTGATAAAACTGGAGCGCAAGATCGGCGCCGTCTGCGCGCTGAACGGCAAAAATCTCAATGAGGGCCGGCTTGTTCTTGGTGAGCTCGACATGGCGCGGCATCAGGAAATCGACGATCACGTCGATGGGCGGGCTTCCGTCGTTGGGGACGACCTGTCGCACGAGCTGAAACTTCTTGAGCTCGGTGCGCTGGTCGTAGCCGTTCTCCATTAGGCTTTCGATGAGCGCCTTGTATTCGGCGTCGTCCTTGAGGGCTGCGGCATCGAGCGCGATGTCGATATCGAGCGTGCCGACATGGGCCATGTCCTCGTTCTCAAGCAGGAGCCAGGGCACAGCGCCGCCGATGACCGCGAACTTGCCCTTGAAGCTGCCGAGGATCTGGCCCATTTCGACCAGCACGGATTTCACGGCCGCCGTGGTGCGCTCGTCGTAGTCGGCAGCGGACTGCGGCTCGGGCTTCACTTCTTTTGCCATTGGAGCTTTTCCTCGCGGAGATGCTCGGCGGCTTCCCTTCCGCGCTCTCCGGCTACGTAGAGGTCAAGGTAGGTCTGGACGGGGCTCGTGCACCGGACATACGGCGCGGGCTCGATGGAATCCCGAAAGAGTCCCTCGTCCTCGACTTGCAGGACGCTAACATTCTCACCGCGTGCCGGGGAGGACAAATCAAGGCGCTCTTTGAGCACCGAGAGGCCCTTCTCATCGGCGTAAAAATAGTTGGTACTTATACGGGCGTATGGCGCGAGCCACTGCGCCGCCGAGAAGGAGGCCAGCATGGCCTCACCCTTGCGGCTGGCCTCTTCGAGGACGTTCGGCAGGCGCTGTTGCAAGGCGCTGCCGTGTGAGGTGGTGTAAAAGAGAAGCTGCTGGCCTGGTGGCTTTTCATAGACCGCCCGCCAGCTATCGAGCAGCGCGTCGGGACGAATAAGGCTAAGCCCTTCGCGGTCGGTGCTTGCCCATTCGCGGTCAATCAAGGCGTGGCGGACATTGCTGACATGGCCGAGGCTCACATTAGCTTGTTCGGCAAGCTCGGCGACCTTCCAGGCACGTTTGGGATCGCGTAGCAGCAGACGGAGAATCTGGGCGGACTTTGGTGCAAAGATCGATTTGATTTCGCGGCGCTCGGTCGCGGGCTTGAGAGGAACCGCGCGTTCGATGAACACGCCCCCGAAGACCAGACGGCAATTGCCTTCAAAGTCTAGGAAGCCAATATTCTCTTCACGGCAGAGGCCCTGCGCGGCGGGCGACAGGTAGGGCGCGATGACGACGCCGTACGCGCCCTTGTCGAGGCTCTTTACGTAGTGCCGGAGCTGGTCAATCGCGGCCCGCACGATGCGCGGCTGGCCATTGCTCTTGAACTCGCAAACGATCTTCTGGGGGCGTCCATTCGACTTGACTTCGACGAGCAGGTCGAGCTCCCGGCGATGATCAGGGTCAATGACGTTCTGCTTGACGGCCACCACGGAGAGGAACGGGACTTCGGCCAAAACGGCTTGCAGCCGGTGGGCGGCTTCCTTCTCGAATTTCACTGTGGAGTATGGTTTCAGCATTTGCTGAAAATAGCCATACCAGTGAAACTAGTCAAGCAATTTCACTGAAAAGATCGTCTTCAGCATTCGCTGAAATGCCTATTTCGAGTGAAAACTAGTAGTAACCAATTGACTCTGCTCGATTCCATATGCAGTCAGACCTCCCCCCGTAGCCCAAAGGTTCGAGACGACGGCTCGCGAGAGCCCGGTCCCCGCTGGCGGGACGCGCCCGAAGGCTGGGAACCCACAGAACCGGCGGAAACGGTTTCCCTTCGGCCCTTCGGGTGCCGGATCGGCAAATCCATCCCGCGCGGCCGCCGCTGCCGGCTTCGCTTCCCTTAGCTGCCTCCCGATAAGGTCGAGGTAGATGTCCGCCAATCAGCGTGCCGTTATCGAGCGAATGCTTGCGAGCGGCGAAAGCTGCAATCAAGCCTCGTCCGGACCCGCTTTTCTTTCGGTAAGCGAAGGCGAATTCGGACACCACCTGAAGGCAATTGATAACATTCTCGGAGAGCAGACGGCCATCGTTGCCGACGCATTTTCCAAGTACCTGAAGATGGGCGAAGTCCCGGCCCCGTACTATCCCTGGCGCATTGCCATCATTCTACGGCGCGAAAAGAGATTTGATTTAGAGAAGCTGTTCCTTGCCGCGTGGCGCGGGCATTTCTCCGACGGAAACGGTGTCCGGTACGCTCAACTAGCCGACCGACTCCGAAAACTGACATAATCGCATCTGCGATTAGCAGTGTGGCTCCGGAGCACCAGCTGCTGCAGTGCTATCCTAGCTTTCGCTCCAGTTCGCTGTCATTTTCCAGCAATGGCACCTCCAAACTCGGAATCTCCGGCATGGCTTTTCCAGCGATGGCCTGAAGGTCGCCGATCATTCCCACCGTGGAATCGATGACGGCCAGTATCTGGGTCTCCCGCTTGGCCCACTGGCGTCCCATAAATTTGCGTTCCTTGTCGAGATCTTCGCGCATGTCGTTGAACTTCTCGACTACGGCGTCGACACGCTGCCGAAATTTCGTTCCCGTCAGGTAGTGGTAGACCTGCTCCATTTTGGTCTGCTGACCTTGTTGGACGAGGCGCGAGGTGCTCACGTCGATCAGCGCTTGGCGGAGCGCAACCGCTACGGGCAATGCGCAACGCGGATGAGCCACCCAGATGCCGTCGACCAGGTCGAACTGCTCGATATGTTTAGGCAAGACATGGGAGATGATCAAGGCGACGTCGGCGCCGGAGCGGCGCTGGTCGTCCCGCAACTTCGCAAGCCAGCCGTCGCTCCACGCCTTGGTACGCTTCGTCTCCCAGAGAATAATGCCAGCAGGCTGGCCAATCGACCCGTTGACCTGCTGGATCACGTCGGCGCCAAGCTCGCCTTTTCCGACCGGCTCAATCGTGTCGGTCGGAAACCGGCCGCGAAGTAATTCCTCCAGCTCAAGCTCCAGCACCTCGCCCTGGGACTGCTGCGATCCTTGTTCAGCCTTGCGTTTCAGCTCCTCGATGGTGCGCGTCATTGATTCAATGGTCTGGTCCTTTTCGGCGACGCGCAGCCGTGCCGCCTCGTCGGCCTCCTGCCTGGCCTTGATCTGGATCGGGTCAATCTGCGCCTGAACGCGTTTCTCAATGGTCAGATCAAGCTCGCGCTTCTCTTCATCGAGTGCGCGTTGCTTGCGGATGAGTTCGGCCTGCGCCTGCTGCGCCTCCGCCAATTTGGCGTTGTTCGCGTCGAGCATTTGGCGAAGCTCGGCCGCCTCGTTCGTCCGGGCCTGGACTTCGGCCGCGGCTGTCTCGCGCGCCTTTTTCGCTTCTGCGGCGACGAGTTGGCTTCGCTCCGCCGCCAGTCGGCTGGCGACCTGGTCCTCGACCTGTTCACGATCCTTTTGAAGCTTCTCGCGCTCCTGTTGGATTGCTTCGGTCTTTCGTGCGACCTCGGCGTCCTTGCTGGCGAGTTGTTCCTGGAAACGCTGCCGGGTCTCCGCGAGGAGGGGAGCGGCGAGCGATTCGGTGAGCCGAATCTCGTGGTCGCAATTGGGACAGCGAAGGGTAGGTTCATGCGCGGCCCCAGCCGCGGTCGCTTTGAATGTCATGACCCCTCCCGTTCAGCAGTTGTACTAGGCCGGAATGAATGTGATCCGGCCGACCTCGCCACGCTTCCGATGTGGCTTTACCGTTATTTCGACATCCTGATCGAACGCTGTCAGCATCCGCAGCAGCTTTTCCACCGAAACCAGCTTGAAATGCCCCCGAAGCAGTTTGGACAGGTCCGGCTGCTTCATCTCGACGAGTTTGGCGGCTTCGGTCTGGGTAATCTCCCGCTCCGCCATCAACCGCTTCAGCTGGACAACGAGAGCAGCCTTGAGCTGGTGCTCCTCGGCGTTCGGCAGGCCGAGATCAGCGAAAATGTTGCCGGAGCCCCGGCTATGGGCGGGCAGCTTCTTCTTCGTGCTCATTATCGGTCTCCCTTTGTTGCCCTGTGAATGGCCTCGGCGTCGCGTAGGCGCTGCCGGACCAGGTCAATGTGTCTTTGCGGTGTGGCAATGCCGCTGGTGGACTTTTTCTGGAATGCGTGCAGGACGTACAGGACGCCCTCTAAACGCGTTGTGTAGACGGTGCGGTAGGTATCACCGTCGAAATTGTCGCGAATCTCCAAAACCCCGCCAAAGCCCTTTAGAGGCTTCGCGTTGCGCGGGTGTTCGCCAAGCTGCGCTTCGAAAGGGACTGGCCGATCTCGCTTCGGACGGCCGCGGGAAATGCCCGCAGGTCTTTCTTGCTCGAACCCACGAATACGGTGGGTTTGATCGTGCGCAGTAGATCATTCACACAATTATAGTAATATACCTATAGTCGCTTGTCAACATCCGCCTACGAAAGGAGCCATCAGGGGGGCGTGCAATTGCCGTCGCCACTATCGGCACAGCCGGCGTAGCCCAGCCAAGTGGCTGGCATCGACGATCTCCATCATGTTGATCAGCGCTGCTGCAGCTGCCCTGCGCTCTTCCAGCCTCATGGACGAAAACCCGATGAGGTCGTTATGCTAAGGACCATTCAGATGGATATCGATGAGCTGAGAGATGCAGGAATACGGCTACATGGGCTAACCAAAGCCGACAGCGCTTATACATTCTATCACGATGAAAACCGAATATATCCGCAGATTGCATATCGTCGATGATGGTCGCCTGAATGTTGCGGAGCTGAAGGTATTCGTCTTGGGCGGTGCTGTGCAGGAGGGCGAGCCGTGTCCCATAGAGATCCAGTCTCTTCGCGAAGCAATGCGCATTCAGAAATCGGCGCCAGAAATCAAGCTGGAGCATGTGGCCAGCCGAAACGTCGGCCGGAGCAATTGAGGTCTACGGCAAACCGTGCCTTTGAACCATGCATTCTCACTCTGGACAGGGGTATCCCACGCAAGATCGGTCAACCTAGCGATTTCGTTGAGCAAAAGGCGCCAGACCGCGTCGGTCTCGACAATCCCTTCCATGTGACAGGCCCAAGCAGGTTCGACCGGAACACGCGCGACATCGCGGCGTCACGCAGATCACGCGGCAGTCTCCTGGAGGAAGGAAGAAGTTCCCTTAAGCGGGTCTCGAGCAGCAACAGATCAGCAAAGCGACCGACGTCATGGGGAAGGGATGAAAGGTACGCCACACCGCATCGAGCGCCTGATGAACGGCGCGGGCATCCCCGGCAGCCTTGGGACGTTACCGAGGTCCTGGGAACTTCCGCCGGCCAATGCCGCCTGAATCGCAGGATAGAGAACTCCAGTCGTTACCGGGGCTATAAACCGCCGGCGAGACGTGCGGCGACAAGTGGAAGGGTAAGGATTTCACGTCCGATGTTTCCCTGGCGCGCCGCCGCAAGACGCTGCATTCGTGTCGCCAATGGCCCGTGTATGACGAGGGTAGATCGGACGATCATCGAGCCAGATCCTGTAACAAGTCGTCGGTCAGGCTCTCTTCGGCGATCGCAAGACCGTGGGTTCGCATCGATGCTGTCAAAGCATCGTCCCATAAGGCGTGGACCTCGAGGCCGGCTAATGCAAAGCCGGGACGCGGCCCTCGTGCCACTGCCGCCACATATTCCTTGGCGTCGAACCGCCAGGGTACGGCCCCAAACTCACGGATGACGTGATTGGCGATGCGCAAGCCTGGCCAATCAAAATCTCCATGATAGTGCAGGCGGGCGCCCGCGATTGCGGGTTGCTGCAATATGGCGCGTTGGGCGGCGGCAGGCATTCCCTCAGTGCACACCATGGGCGCACAGTTCACGCCAAGTTCGTCGGCTGCGATCGCGAGAACATTCGGGTTTTCACAAACGTAGATGTCTTGTCCTTTGACCATCCAGAGGGGATCGGACCGCAACAAAAAGCGCAGTGAGGCGTAAGTTGGCTCGCCTGACGGCAGCGGCAACAAGCGGCCGCTGCTGATCTGGAGGTTCAAAAACAGGGCAGGCCGCGCGAGTTCATTGACCAGAATTCCTGCCTTGGCCCAAATGTCACGAATCCGCTCCTCGCCATTGTCGCGAACCCTGGCGCTCTCAAGCGCTGGCGCGTCGTCGCAAATGTCCCGGTCGAGATTCACCTTGCGCCAAATCGCGAGTACCAACGTCGCTACGGCTTGTCCCGTGTCGAGCGCGTGCGCGTCGCCAAGGCTTTTCGCCGCCAGCTGTGCCCGGGTCATACCCTTGGCTGGTAGAAGCTTGAGCACAATATCTGCCTGCGAGCAAAGTCGGGTGGCGACGTCTGTGTCACCATTCGAGAGCCGCTTCACCAGGCCCATCCCGAAGGGCGTTTGGAGAAAGCTCGAAAGATCCTGATGGGTTGCGCCAGACAGCGCCTTCGACCATCCTGCTCTCAACTCGGCCCGAGCCGTCTCTGCGTGAATGATCGGACCGTCTATTGATTCCAGCGCGTCGCGCAGTGACGGTGCGACACCTGCTCGGCTCAAGGCGGCGTCGATCATTTGCACATCGACCTGCATGGAACTTGAGAAACGAGTCGGTCGACCCATCAGCCCGGCAAGTGCCGCATGCTCGGCGCTGCTGAGATTCGAAAGCCGAAACCCCTGTATCTTTCCATCCACGGGGCCTCGCTCGAAGCGCTGTCGAAGACGCTTTCTAAGTGGAGCCCGCGCATCGCCGCCGAGCAGACGCTGGAGACGGCCGTCCCCTTCAATCATGCGCCTGCAAACCTTCGATTTGGATCATTTTCACGCTGCTTGGCGCGGCCATCCCAGGTCCAACGGGAGACGTGTACTGCATCGATATTCTCAATTCTCTGAAGGTGGCAGATCGAGACGCCGGGTAGTTCAGCATAGCATCCCCACTCGCGTTCGCTTGTTACGACGAAATCGAGGTCGAACTCACGAATCAATGCCATGCAGTGGGCCCGCGCAGAATCGTCAATGCCGGCAAAAACCTCGTCGAGCAACACGAGGCGCGGAGAGTGGGGCGAGCCGCTCTGGCTATAAAAGCTGGCGACCGCCGCGAACAACGGGACCGTCAGGCCAAGCGCGCGTTCGCCGCTCGATGCAGGCCCGGACAGCTTGCGCCACTGCTTGTCCTGCCAACGTTGGACGGTGAACCGGTGCCAATGACGATAGTCGAGAGCTCGGCTCAATTGATCGAGAAGGCTACCGCCCGTCGTCGAATCCGCATTCGCCCGCTCGATATCGATTCGATCCTGCAACATGGCTCCGACCACGCTGCGGTCCTCGGGACTCCAAAGATCCGTGCTTGTGTTCAACAGCCGCTTTCGGGCAGCATCCAATCCAACGGGCGCCCCCTCGGCCCCCTCGGCCAGCGGAAGCCACTGCAGCCTGAAGCGGACTCCGGTCGACGTTGGTCGCTTGTACAGCTCCTCGTTGATGGCATCGACTTTCCGAGCTGCATCCTGCATCAATCGCTGGATCGCCGCGGCAATCTCGGCCTGGAGGTGATTTTCCAGTATCTCTCGCTCGCGTGCCGTCAGCAGCTCCCGACGCTGAGCAATTTCATGCTTGAGCCGTTCCGTAAGCCGATCCGGCCTTTCCGGCCGATTTTGATAGACGACAGTGACCACCAGTCCATAGTCGGCCGTTTGGTCCATTTGGGCCTGGTGACCGAGCGCGCTAAGGGCGCGGCTGAGTTCGGTGTAATCCACAGAGAGATGACTTTGGATCCGCTTCCACGCCTCATCATCATGCGGAACGTCTGATAGGGCCTGTTCGGCTCGGCGCGCGAGCGTCAGCGCCGGCTCAATCGTCCATGCTGCTCGAGAGTCAGGTAGGTCAATTTCAGGAAGGGCGATCGGCAGAAGGTCGGTTGCAGCAAATCCCTGCAATCGAGCAACGGCTTGTTGACGCCCTGCAATCCGCTCCTGCAATAGCTCGTCGGCTGAGGTCACTTTTTGCTCCGCCCGCGCCCGTTCCTCACTCGCGCTTCGGGCAATTGCTCCCTTTCTCTTCAAATCAGCTTCGCTGAGCTCGAGCGCGGTTCGGGCGGTCTCAAGCTTGGCTTGTAATTCGGCAACCTTCGCGCCTACGGTTTCTTGCAGCGTCTCCAGCCGTATCCTCGCCTCGCTGGCATTGCGCCCCTGCTCGATTGCGTGCGCAATATTTGCGTCCGCTTCTTGTTTGGCATCTCGTTCACGGTTCTGTTGTTTCAGCAATTCCGATTGAGCCTGGCGCAACTCGCGAGCCGCATGAGCGAGCGCAAATACCTTTTCCGTCAGCTGCGCAAGCGTGGTGTCGACGGCGTTCAATTGAGCGTAGTCGTCGGGAAGATGCAGGTCCTGAGCGTCCTTATGCAGGATCGAGCGCGCACTGCTTCGGCGCTCGACAGATTCCGCCAGTCTTTGCGCGGCTTGCTCGAGCCGACCGGAAGCCGAGGTAAATTCACGGGCAGCCGATGTTACTTCGGCGTGGCAGGCTCGCAATGAATCGTCTCCAGGGGCACCACGCCACTCCTCCGCGGCACGCTCTTGGTCGCGCGCTTGCTCCGAAAAACGATCTTCCAGAGCAGCTCGTGCTTGAGCGAGCTCCTCAAGCCTGACCGAGATAGCCTCAAGCCGGCGCGCGCGAGCCGCGGCGCGGGCAGCATAACCTATATAGATTGCAACGGGTTTGGACCAGGCGCCGGAGAGCGCGCCAATTCGGAAGCATCCGGTCGGCGATAGCCAGGTCTCCGCCTCGCCGCTATCTTGCTCCGTGCAGCTCATGCCAAGTAGCAGGCTTGTGACAATGTCCGCCGAGACTTGATCTCCCGCAGGCTGCAGCCAGTGCGCCAACGTTTCCACCTGACACGGACGTCCTACCAGTTCCGTATCATGGAGCCGTCGCGGCCCACTCGGAATGTGCACAGTTCCGTCAGGCTCGACCCATGCATCGAGAAGTCCCGATGCCTCAAGTGCGGCTTCGAGGCCGGCGCGCTCCGAGGTATCAAGACGCTCGTGGAAATCAACCAGCTGCCACAGAGGCGCGCCACGGCGGTCAACTCGAACCCCCGCCGCGCGAAATGGCGGAATGGACGGTACAGCGTCCACGCCTTTTTCAAGGCGCTCACGCTCGGCCGTTAGATCCGCCTCTTCGTTCTCGATTGCCCGTCGTTCAGCGATGAGCGCCGAACGGCGCGTGGCGAGGCGCTCGCTGGCGACCTGCTGAGCTTCTTGCAACGAACCGCGCGCCGGGTTCTCCCCCTCCAGGGTAACAACCCACGTCGCGAGCAAGTTCAGCGATCCTTGTGCATCTCGCAACGTCAATTGCTGCAGCGTACCAAAGTGCGTCGCCCAGGCATCAAGATGTGCACGTCCCTCACTTTCCACGGCCTGATCCGCTGCATCACGTCGGGCCTGGGCTGCCTTCGCTTCCTCCTGCCGCTCCTGATGTGACCGATCCTTCGCGTCATGATCCCGCTCGGCCTCGTCGACGGCTCCCCGTAGACTCCTCACATGCGCAACCTGTCCACGACGTCGCTCAATGATTTGCCGCAAATCGCTTTTTGCAGCTTCGCAAGCCAGCTCGTTCAATTCAGCGAGCTCGGCGATATCCGACCCGGTCAGAAGTCCCTGGTTCCACTGTTGGTCGGTGCCACTGAGCTGAGCGAGCGGCAAGGCGGCCTTTCTAACCTCAAGTACCTGGCCGCCTATGCTGGCGAGGCGTTCGCCCCGTTCAAATGTAGCGCTTTGTTCGCTGACAAAGCGGCTCTTCGATGCCGTTGACCTTGCGTCGGCCTGTTCGGCCTCACGCTTGCGATCGCTCGCTTCTCTTGCGGCAGAATCCAGTCGATTTGCGTCCTTGTTCGCCGGGTCAGATAGCAGCACTTCCCAGCGCGTTCGGTTTGTGGCCACGATCTCTTCTGCAGCGCTATGGGCGCCATTAGCCTCTTCCTCCGCCGCTTCTAGAGCTGCGAGCTCAGAGCGAGCCTCATTAGCTGCACGACTGGCATTGTCGAAGCCTGTTTGCGCGCTACGCAGGCCTCGCGCCTGTCGTCGTGTTTGCGTCCTAGCGTAAGTCCGATACCGATCCGTAAATTGACCGACATAACGAGCGAGCGCTTGGTAGTCCTGCAGCTGGCGACGGTCTTCCTCAAGTTGATTGAACGCATCGGCCACGTCGGTCAAAAGATCGGTGGACAGGGGAGGGAGTGCTTCCGTCAACGCGGCCGACAAACTGCCTTCATCCGGCTTCTTCGATAGCTGCGGTTGCCGAAGCTGGATCAGTGTGTCCATCAACGCCGAATAGCGCGCATGACCCAATTGGAAGAGATGTTCGTCTACCGCACGGCGATAGCTGGCCGCCGTGTCGTAGACTTGCCCATGATCGGCCAGCGTCTCTCGAAGCTTCTCCTTGGTCAGCACAACACGCTGCGGGCTCGTGAGCCACACGTCTTCACCAATGCGCTGACCGTCAAGAATGAAGAACCAGCTATCGACGTTCGGCCGTGCCGCGACCGCCAACAAACCACTGCCCAGAGTGAGATACCGTGGCTGTCCGTCCTCTGACAAGCGCCCGAATTCAATCCAGGTGTAACCCATCCGGCGCTCGTGCTTCCCGAGCAGCAGATTCCAGGCCATCTTCTTCGTCGCGTCGCCGTCCGGTTCGACTCTGGACGATTTCAGCTGGGCATCAAACAGAAATGGAAGCGACAAGGAGAGCACCTTGGACTTTCCGGTCCCGTTGTTCCCACGAAGCAGCAGGTGTCCATCGCGAAACCAGAACTCCTCGCTGTCGTAGTGAAAGAGATCGACCAATCCGAGGCGAAGCGGCTGCCACCGCTCGCGGGCGGGAGCGGGCAGGTCCGGCTGGGCTCCGTTATTGCGCATCGTGATCTTGCTGGCCGGCTGATTTGCGCGCCGTGCCGGCCTCCCGAATCTCCGCCTGTCCGACGGCGAAGCGACTTATTGCAGGCAACGGACGGACACCGTTCGCCGACATAGAGATCAGACGAAGCTTGCGCAACCGCTCCAATGCGATACGTGCCAGTTCACGCTGCGTGCCTGGTTCCCGTGCAGATTTTCGCCAATAACGGCCATAGCGTTCTCGCGCCCTCTCTATGAAATTCGTGATGTCGACTTCAGTTGAGATCTGATGTTCAGGCTCGCCTCCATCGCGGAGCGTACCCGCAAGATGCTCGGCTACCAGGAGCGTGACGTGCGCCTCGGTGCCTTCCGCCGGCATGGAAAGATCGGTGAGCGTTCCGGTCTCGTCAGCAAGCGCCAATCCCTCCGCGCGCTGTTCGGGAACGAGACCAGCAGCTTCCGCAAGGCGAGCTCCCATCGGGCCACGCTGATTCAAGAAGTACGCGCGCGTCACCGGATCGAGCGAGTCGGTGTACACGACCGGATCGTCGAGGAGGCGTCGCGACAGGTCACGCCGTGTAGCGGTCCTGCGGCCGTCGTCGCTGTCCGGCACATGTTCAGCGGTAAGGGCTTGCAACCGCTGTTCTACATCCTGCGGCGCTTCTTCTGCGGCCCATGTTGAAGGACCGCGTGCTGCGGCCAGAATCCCGGCAAGGACGCGACGCTGGATGTCATAGAGCGCATCATGCAGATGTTCGGAAGTCTCGGAAATGTGATGCACGAAGCCCTCTTCCTCACCCGCGACGCGAACGAGAACACCAATGTCTAAAAGATGGCGACAGACGGCCACAAGTTCGCGTCGTTCGTGGTGCGTCTGCAGCGTAAAACTGAAGGCAAGGGCATTCAGTGAAGGCTCCGCGGCGAATGCAAGCAGCCGATCGCCAAGAACGCGGAGCGTGATCTGCGGATCAGCGCGCTCAAGGACGGCGCACGCCAAGCAGAACAGGATATAGCGGCGTCTATCGTAATCCGGGAAGCCACGCGTGGAATCGAGAAGATCAGCAGGACGCTTGAAAAGACGAGCGCAGTCGCGCTCGACATTCAGTATCCATCCCGTTTCGCGCGCGAACCATTCTCTGAGGGTTTCGGAATGTCGACGTACAGCCGTGAAATCAGGATGCGCTGACGTCATCAGCGGTGTCATTAAGAGAGCGCGAAGCGCGGTTGAAATCTCCTCTCGCACGTAGCGTGCTTGATGCAGTCCAATGTGCTGGCTCTGGACGCGGGTCGCCTTGCCATCCGGGCGTCCGGCGTCGCCACGCCGGATTTGACCGTCCTGCTGTTCCGTCACGCTACTCATGTCGCGCTTCCATGGACGTCACGGTGAGAAGGTGGTCGCGACCGGTGAACAGCCCTGTTTCGGTTGCGATCTCTGCAGTCGAGTCTGCGTCGAGCGGCTCCAGGCGAACCCGCAACAGGCCGTCGCCAGTTTGTCGTTCGACAACCTCGTCGGGGTGCGTCTGCGCTGGAAGCGTTTCACCTAGCAGGGTGAGAAACAGCTGGAACCCGTGACGATCGAGCTCGCCGAACTCGGACAGACGCGTGGGCTCGCCGCTCGCGAGCCGCGCGCGCGCCTCCTGGATTTCACGATCTTCTTCCGTCAATTGCGCCTGGAGTCGTTCTCGCTCGGCTTGACGGTCCTGCACGCGCGGGAGCGGGCCACGCGGAGCCATCTCGCCATATTCGCGCAAGCGCGGGTGTATGCGCACGGGCGGAGCATCATTCCAAGGCGTCGTAGCCGGCAGATCGCTTGTTTCCGCGCCGATCAGGAAGTGCCGGGCCGGATTGAGTGCGAACGCAGCGCGGGCAAGCCGATGTGCCTCGTCCTCGCTGGCGCAATCCGCAAACCAATGGGCAAGGACACGAAAGTCCGCGGATCGATCGCTGCGACCGCTGCGGCGTTCGTTCAATGCAGCGATGACCGCGAGCAGATGCGGGATAGCAGATCGAGCCCTCGATCTTAACACTTCGCCTTGCGGCGGATCATTTCCCGCGCTGACAAACCATCCTCGCAGTCCCTTCCATCGCTCTGTCCAAGCATCAAGCGACTGCGTTGAAGGCTTTTCCTGTTCGTTTTCTTGTACAGGAGCCGCGTCTCGCGATTCGCGTTGTGACGCCTGCTGCAGAAGGGGGCTAATGACTGGGTCAAGCGCGACAAGATGCTGCGCAATACCACCCGAGCGGCTGACAAGGTCACCGATGAATCGATCAAGATAGTCAATCAATCTCTTCTTGTAGGCGATAATTGCGTTTGTATCCGAATGTTGAAGCTCGATGCTGCGTCCGATGCTAACCATGAACGCTTGGGCGTTTTCGGCGAGACCTTCGAAGACTCGAACCAAATCACGCAGCGTCTCATGAATTTTCGCGGCGTCGAACACCGGTTCTTGCGCGAGGTTTCGTAGAACCTGCAGCTGCTTTGCGATGTCTTCGAGCGCAACGCTCTGCAGCTCGGCTCGCCGCCTTAGTGCTTGGCTGAATACAGCAAGGGCTGACTCGACCGCCTCCCCGCCTTCAGAAAGACGATAGAGGAAACGCGCACGATAGAAATCGCTGATGCTAGCGACACGGGCCGTGTCAGGCTGCGACTCGAGATTGCCCCATTCGGTTAGTTGCGCCAATGCGCCCTGAAGATCTTCGATCCTGGGAGGTGCGGCATTCCACTGCGCTTCACCAAGAACTTCGTCGGGTCTGAGATGGAGACGGAACTGTCGCTTGGCCGCGGCGAACGCATCCATGATCTTCCGATAGAGTTCGGACTTTTCGGCGGTGACATGTTTGAATAGCTCACGTGCATCAACTCTCATGGAATGCCGCTGCAAACAGAGGGGGGACTTAGTGGTGATTTAATCAGCGAGGAACAATAAGTGAACGGCTGTGTAGGTCAACCGGGAGAGACGGAGGGTTGAATAAGTCTAGCACCGCAATTTTTTGTGCGGTGCGGCAAAAGCCGACGACATCGCTGTTTTTGAGACCTGTTCTGTCGGAACCGGGTTTAGATAGCCGTCTTGAATTTTAGACCCGCCCCGAAACGGAGTATCGAGTTCATGGCGCCCCGTGCCAACTGGAAAGGCTTTCTGCGTCCGTCTCCCGTCAAGTGTCCCGCCGCGCTTTAGGCATGGCTAGGAAGCTGAAGACTTACCAAACCGCGCTCGGCTTCTTCGACTTGGCGATCGCGGCTCCGTCGATGAAGGCTGGCTCTGAAAGCCTGGGGCTCGGACAGCAATCTTTTCCATCAGGGCGCGGCAAAGGAAAGTGAGGATCCAGACGTCATCGCAGGAACCACGGCGGCACCGGGCGTCGTTCTGAAGCGTCCCGTGGGCTCAAGCGGGAAGTTCAAGGAAAACGCACGAACTGCCTGCTGGTCTCGCCATAGACGACAGTTGGAAGAAGGCATACCGCAAGTCGCCGAGCCGCAAGGCGCAGAAGCATCTGAAGAGAACCGCCGACCGGAAGGCCGCACTCGCTTTCGAGAACGAACGAGAGTATCGCGATCGCGAACGCGCCAAGGAAGAGGCTATATCAACTCACATGTTCCGTGCGCGATTCAATTCACGATTGATGCGATCTTTGACCCGACGAACCGCAAGAAGCTCCAACCTCGTTCGGGTTCGGCCACTGATCGTCTTGCCATCGAGTTCAAAACTGTAGCGCCACTCGCCCGACAATACTTCTCGAATGCTGAATTGCACACCTCTATGCTGCATAAATAGTTTCAATCCCGATACACAATGGCCCCCAGCGCCGTCGTCGTCGAGCTCCAGATTGATCTATGATTCCCTCAATCCTGAAAGCGTTGACCCGATACCGAAGTGAGCCGCCGATCCATAGGACCGGCGGCCAAGTCAAGGGAGGAAACGCCCGTTAGGGCAGCGGTAGGAGAGTATACCGCTTAGGCACCGCCAATCTCCTGGCGGATCTCGCAAAACAAATTTGCAATTTGGCTAGAAGATGATCCCGATTCACCGAATGAAGGTGATGCGAGGTCTACGCGTGCTGGCTTCAAGTAATTCAATTCAGCCTGTAGCAAAAGCAAAAGTTGCGTACGCGGCGTACAAACCGAGCTCTTCTTTTCGGTTACACCTTCAACAGGTCGAAGCTGTTTCGTCGTTTTACAGGGCTAGATTCGAAAGGCACGCAGCCTGCCATTCGATCTTGCGGAGTAGGCGCCACTTGCGCGATAAACTCTCCGGCTTCACGCTCGGAAACTCTCCGCTAAGCGCAAGAAATTCATAAGCAGCGCGTCACCTTGATCGGTAAGTACTGACTCCGGGTGGAACTGCAGGCCGTGGGTTGGGTGATGCCGATGGGACAAAGCCATAATTTCACCTTCATTTGAACGGGCTGTCACCGCGAGAGGCGACGCGTCCGCCTCACCGAGTTCAATCGCCAGAGAATGGTAGCGTCCAACAGAAAGTGGAGACGGGAGCTCTTTGAATAATCCTCGGCCATCGTGAGCTATGTCGGAAGCCCGGCCGTGCATCGGACAACGGGCGCGCACAACCCGGCCGCCGAAAACGCTCCCAATACACTGGTGCCCAAGACAGATGCCGAGAATTGGGATGTGGCCCGAAAGTTCGCGGACAACCGCTGTGGATATCCCGGCCTCCATTGGTGTGCAGGGGCCGGGAGAGATGACGATCGCCCGTGGCTTGAACGCAACAAGATCGGCGCAGCGGATCGCGTCATTCCGGACAACTTTGGTTTCTGCACCAAGCTTGCGGAAGTAGCGCGCAATATTGAAAACGAAGGAGTCGTAATTGTCGATGATGAAGATCAAAATACACCGGACGGATCGGCATTAAAGGCATCGAACAGTCGCTGGGCCTTGGCAAGCGTCTCTTCATATTCGGCTTCCGGATCCGACATCGCCGTTATTCCGCCCCCTGCATGAAACACAGCCTGGTCGTCGTCAATCATTACGGTGCGGATCGCAATGTTGGTATCCATCTGTCCATTGAATCCGATGAAGCCAATCGCCCCGCAATAGACCTCTCGCGCCACTTGCTCAATGTCCGCAATGATTTCCATTGCTCGCACCTTCGGAGCTCCGGTCACGGAGCCGCCTGGAAAGCAGGCGCGAAGCAGACCGACGGCGTCTTGATTTGCAGCAAGTGCGCCCCTGACAACCGAGACGAGGTGGTGCACTGAAGCGTAGGATTCGAGGTTGCATAATGCCGTAACCTCGACCGAATTGTCCGTACAAACGCGAGACAGATCGTTGCGCAGCAGGTCGACGATCATGATATTCTCGGCGCGGTCCTTTTCGGATGCAAGGAGGATTTCGGCGCGGCGCCGATCTTCCTTCGGATCCACGGCGCGCGCGATTGTTCCCTTGATGGGGCGAGTTTCGACCTGTCGTCCGTCGAGCTTCAGAAACCGCTCAGGAGAGCTCGATGCAATCGTCATCTTGTCGTAGCGCAAGAGGGCAGCGAATGGTGCCGGGTTCGATAACCGCAGCTGGCAATAGAAGGTGAGGGGATCGAACAGGGGCGATATCTTGGCACTAAAGCGTTGTGCGATGTTCGCTTGGAATATATCCCCGGCCAGAATCAACTCGACGACGCGCTGGACCGCCGCGATGAAGCCTTCTCGGCCAAAGTTCGAATGCCATGCGCCCGCAGTGCTGGGAATGGTGAGCGGCGGCAACCTTGGCCTGACTAGCAGCGCCGCAAACTCGTCGGCGCGACGGCGCGCACGCTCGGTTCGCCGAGCGGAGTCCTGCTCCGGCCATCCGGTCGAGACGATCCAGCACTTGCGGTCCCGGTGATCGAAACTGACCACCACGTCATAGAAATTTAGTACCGCTTGAGGCAATTGCAGACCGACAATCGACGGCCGCGGCAGCCGCTCCAGCGTTCGGTTCAGATCGTAACCAAGGAAGCCGGCAGCGCCGCCCTGGAACGGCGGGAGATCGGGGCGATGCGCCTCTCGATATCTGGCTAGAAGGTTGCGGAGGACGGCCCATGGATCACCAGCAACGATCTTCCCGTTCCAACTAGCCTGTCCATCCGACACAAAATATGTGCTGAACGGCTCGCAGGCCAGATAGGAGTAGCGCCCAAGCACCTCATGCTCTGCCGCACTATCGAGAAAGGTAAGGTGCGGCCGCTGCGCAAAGCATCGCAACGCCTTGACTGGATCAATCCACGGCATCTCCAGGACGTGCATGAGGTTATCTGTTACCGAAGGGCAGCACGTTGTGAAGCCCGCACTAAAGGTGATGCCGTCCTGAAAATGAGCAGTTTTCGTCCCGTCGGCGGCGCGCTTAGACTACTCATCGGGTTATCCGCGGCCAGGTGGTCGCCTGGGCCGTGCTATCTGGGCTAACCCTGACATCCCGGCGAAATGCACATCTGTTGATGGCTCGTAGTCAGCGGCAAGCCGCAGCTCCCGGAGTGGTCGTACGCGCCGGATCGCTTCTCGATACAAATCGTGCGATTTGTATGCAGCCAGATCGCTCTCGCTGTCGAACTCACCATACACAACGACGTCGATATCGTTGCCGAGTTGATCGCTCTTGCGGTTGAGCGCAATCTCGAGCCGGCGCGCATAAGGTATTGAGGTGAGTATCGACAGACCTTCGACGATCTGGTCGATACCGGCCTCATCCTTGGCTGTGAAGAAGACAATGTGACGAATCATGATGATCGATAAGCGTGACGCAGTAGCCTCGGGGCGTTCCTATAGCGAGATCAAGCCCCACGCAATGCTGTGAAGGCGACAGAAAGTTTGCTTTGGCCTCGCGCGCCGTATTCTTTTGGGCGCAGGCGGGTAGCTCTTTGCGGGGACCTCCGCGGCAGCTGATTCGAGGAACCAGCGAGCCGGCTTGGCCTCTTCATAGGACAGTGCGTCGCGCAGAAGCTGAGAACGAGCAACAAATCCCTTCGTTGAGCCATTGCGAACTTGTGAATGTCAGGGCCATGCAGCACGTCTTCGCTATTAGAGCAGGCGAACTCAGCCATTTTCGCGCGGGACTTATGTCCGAAGCGTACCGTTCTGCATCTGTAAGGACACATCCTGCCTGACGTGGATGTCTTCGTACGATCGGGACAATATTTGTAGGCCGATAGCAATCTTAACCTGACACAACACAGCAAGTTCAACTCTGGGAAGAGGCGGTCTACGCGCGACAAATTTCGAAGCTCAATCTCTGTCATACGGGGAGGCCCCTTTTGGCCCAGTGCGATGGCCCTAACTCCGCGCCGCTGTGCAAATCAGTGAGGCGAGGTGAAAGGGCGACTGAGCCACCTGTGCTCCATTGGGACCGGATCACCGTACCGCGATTGTAGGCTGCCGGATCGTCACAAACGACAGGCGGCCTTCTCGATTGGCCATATTTTTGAGTTTCACCGACGCTGAATGTCATGGGGAGGAGACGTGAGGACCATACTGAATATTTTGGACGAAGGGACAAGAGGTCAGGCTCGATGAGCCCGCAGCGGATTGTGGTGGCGGGTACGGGCGCCGGGATTGGAAAGACGGTTTTCTGCGCAGGGCTCGTTAATCTCCTCGGTGCGAAGTTTTGGAAACCGATTGAGGCTCGCCTGGAAGGAGAGACCGATACTGAGTGCGTCGCTCGGCTCGGTGGTCTTTCAGCCGAACGAATCTTGCCAGAGCGTTATCGCCTGCATGCGGTCGGCTCGTCCGACGGTTTCTCAGAGGTCGACGAGGTTCGTATCGACACGGATTCGCTCGACGTGCCGGCCTCCGGTGAGCAGCCGCTGGTGATCGAGGGGACCGGCGGACTGATGGAGCCGCTGAACTGCGGTACCCTTTACATTGACGTCTTCGAGCGTTGGCGGCTCCCTGTTGTGCTCTGCGCTAGCACGGCGCTCGGGACGACCAATTCCGCGCTCTTATCCATAGAGGCTCTCCGAAGACGTCAGATCGATGTGCTCGGAATTGCCTTTGTTGGGGAAAAGAATCCGGATGCTCTGAGAGCAATTTGCGAGGTTGGCCGGGTGCGTTGGTTAGGGAGACTGCCCTGGATTTCTCCTCTGTCGGCCGAGACGCTGCAAGCTGCGTTCGCGGCTTCCTTCCGCCGCGATGATTTCATGCCACATGTCCGCAGCGCCACCTACTAGGCCTCTCGGCCGGGTTTGCAGCTTCGCCGCATGCTCTCGCCGTTGAGATCGATCCGGTGGGCCTTGTGGACCAGGCGGCCGAGGACGGTGTCGGCGTAGGTGGGATCGCCGATCAGTGCGTGCCATTGATCGACGGGAAGCTCGCCGGTCACGATGGTGGAGCGGCGGCGGTAGCGATCCTCGAGGATCTCCAGGAGGTCGTGGCGGGCTGCCGCTTGTCTCGTCGCTGCGGAAGACCCATCCAAATGCTTGTACTGGCGACGATGGAGCGGGAACGTTCTGATATCATTGATAGGTTTAAGAAGGCATCAAATGCTGCGCGCTGAATTACGCCGGTCAATCTCCAGGTCACTGACTTACTTGAGTGAAGCCAGAGCCCGACGCGGCGCATCTGTTCTTCCAGCTGGTCGGCCGTCGCCACGAAATCGGCGCCATGCTAGCGTTGCCGAAGGAGGCACCGTGTTCGCTGATCCGAGGTTGCCGTCGACTCTGGACCGGCTCTTGCACCACAGCTACAGGATCATTATCCGCTGCAACAGCTGCTCGCTCTGCGCCAAGCGAAAGAGGGGCCTCATCGGGGCGCCCGCCGCTGAGGCCGTCCGCTCGGCTCTGCCTCCCTTCGTCGAGTCAGCGGCGTAGGCATTTCCAGAACCAAACAATTCGGAGAACGTCTTGCCAATTGTGGCAGAAGAGGAAGAACAGCGCCTGCTACAAATGATCCGCGAAGCTGAACTCGCGCAGCGCGAGATCGCTCAGAAACTTGGCCGCACCGCTAGCGCTGTTGGCTCGTGTTTTGTTGGCACGTCAGCGAATGCTCAGAAATCCACTTTGTCGCGTCATGCTCCGTGACAAACCCCTTGATGACTTCAGTTTCGCCGTCGGCCCACAGAATATCGATCCTCCAGCCGGAGCCGGGGTTTTTACAAGCCATGAAAGCTGGTCGTTGCTCGATCATTGCGTGACTATGCGCCGAGGGGCGCCAGCTTCAATCAGTAATCCTGCCTTACTTTGCTCTTTTTTGGCTTTCCCGGGCCTGTCCGCGCCGCTTTCCTGCTCGGCTGCTCTTCAAACAGTCAGCGGATCCGATTGATCCCCTTCATCACCGGCAGTCAAGAAGCGCTGAGCGAGGGGGCGCGCCTCTAAAGCGCGATGTGATTAGGTTGAATCGTCATCGCGCTTTAGCTCTTTGTTTGAGCGTGATCTTTTCGGAAAACCGCTTCGCACTTTTCCGGATCATGCTTTAGCGGTCCGATCGCAGGCTTTTCGTACGCATGCACTACGCGGCTTTTTGGACCGCACTCGACCGGCCTCGGGTCGTCATCCCTCCATAATTGGGTGGCCGAGGAACGCATTGCAGGCACGTTCGGCTTCAGCAAATGCTCCGAAGGGCGATCCGGGCACCTGAGCCGCGGGCTTATTCAGAAAGTCTGGCCGATATGACGCAACAAAGCCGGGTTCTCCACGCAAGCCAGGTCCGCTTCGGCTCTCGTCGCTGATAACGAATGAATAGTCGTCACTGCTTGCGATCCATAGCTTCAGATCGCCGGTGTCGACGCGGCTGAAGTGCAGGGCCATACTACCCTCCACATTTGCTCGGCTAAGCTACAGATCAACTCAATGGGTTCATTTGTGATGCATCTCGGATCATGCGGCACCCTAACCGCCTTGCTCTCTATAGGCGGGCATGCGCGCCCCAATTTTTACGTCGTGTGTTCTCGAGGGCATGAATTTAGATGTCATTGAAAAACAAGCCGAGCAACTGCTCAGGACACTGGCTCGGCTCTAACCCGGAGGACGCTGATCAAAATCACCAAATCTAAGTCCAACGCCAGGCAGACCCCCGGTAGCCCTTCTGCTACTTGGTGGCGCGGGAGCCCGTTACTTCTTCTGCGGCTGGCGCAGCTCTTCAATCTTCGCACCGTGGCCGGCTGCATCAGTTGCGTGCGGCGCAACTGCCTCAGGCCTACATCGAGTTGCGGGCGGATTGCCGCATATGCGGCCTATCTCAGCCCATCCGACGCATTTGCCATTCGGGCCACGATAACCGGGGCCGCCCCGTTCTCCGCATTCGGCGGCTGCCGGGCCCGCAACACAAAGCAATAGGGAAATGGCGGAGATGAGCGGGATGGTCATGGCGCGGCGTTCAACTCGGCGGGTGCTCCGCGTGGGGTGTCGAAAAAACGGACTGCGTTAGGTTGTTCCCGGCGGCGGCTTATTCTGAAACTGGATATTGCACTTCTTAGCGATCGAGGCTTGTTCGATTGCGACCATCTGATCCTTCATCTGACCGAGCTCGGCTGCGGTCTGCTTGTCACGGCCAACTAGGAACGCTGCGGGCCAGAAAACGATGACTGCGGCTGTCGTCGCTATTGTATCCTTTGTGCGCTGACTGTCCTGAGCACCCGAGAGGGCAGCTGCGCGCGCAGATACGCCCTGCGCCTCCAGGGCGAGCTGTTGGCGGGTGTAGGACTGATACATCACAGGTGAAACGTAGTTCGGCGTGATATCGGCAGCCGACGACGCACAACCATCTAAGGTGGCGGCGAGCGCCACTATTCCCAAATTCCTCATTAAAAAGCCTCCCCAGCCCGTCCGTTACTAAGCGCAACTACTGGTGGAGAGCACGTCCGTGGGTCTCCGGATAGCCAAAAGTAGTGTGCACGTCGACGAGACGTCTTTGCCTGTGGCATGACTCGCGCGGCAGCGCCCGGAACGCTTGTGCGTGGAGCGGCCATCAGGGCAATAGGACGACCTCGGCGAGCTTGGCAGCGACGTCCGCCATAGGTGCTTCTGCGGTGTCTAGGCCGGTTCTCGAAGCGAGCAGAGGGCTAACCTCGCGGAGAGCTTCATACGTCGTCTGGTGCACGACGGGAACGAGACGCTCACCAGCGAGGAGCGCCGAAAGTTCTTTGTCGGCGATGCCTTCTTTTGGGAGGCGGAGCAGCAGCGCGGGGGTGACCAGCACGATCCCAATCCGCGAATTCGCCAAGCCCTTGTCGATGGCGCGGAGCAACGGCACGCCGAGGTCTACGTCCTTCTCGCTGAACCAGACCTTGACACCGCGCGCTTCGAGCAAATCGTGCAGTTCCTTGGCAGCACCCTGCCGGTCGTCCCACGCATGGCAGAGAAAGACGTCCCGACGGTCAAGGGACGCTTGTTTCTCGACGTTCTCGCGGATGGGCGTGAGTGCCCGCACTTCGGCGGGCGTGTACAACACGGACGAACCGGGGCGCGACCATCTCGCTCGTACGCGGCTGCCGGACCCGCCGCCGCCGCTGCTGCTTCGGCCGCTGCCGCTGCCTCCCGGCGAGGGGTAGGACGGGGTGTAAGTCGGAGTGGAGGGCGGGGAATACGACGGGTAACTGAAGCCGCGATAGCGGCCACTACATGCAGGGCACTCTGCTGCCGCGCTTGCTGTGCGATGACCTCGTACCGGTGCTGTGCATCTAGCCATGGGCCGATTTCCTTAGAGAGAAGTTCAAGGCTCGCGAATCAACGCAAGCAGGTTGCCTTGAAATATTCGCACCCACGGCTTCGCACCTCGTCAATGGCATTTGGGACAGGAGAGCGCCCCTATATCAACTCATATGTTCCGTGCTGCGATTCAATTCACGTTTGATGCGATCCTTGACCGGACGGACCGCGAGAGGTTGAGGCTTGGTTCGGCTCTTGCCACTGATCATCTTGCCATCGACTTCAAAACTGTAGCGCCACTGGCCCGGCAACACTTCTCGAATGCTGAAATGCACGCCTCTATGTCGCATAAATAGTTGTCAACCCACGATGCACAATTTCCCCTCCGTCGTCGTCGAGTTGCAGATTGATCTATGATTCCTCAGTCATGAAAGCGTTGATCCGATACCGAAGAGAGCAGCCGATCCATGGGACCGGCGGCAAGGGAGGAAACGCCCGTTAGGGCAGCGGTAGTGAGAGCATAGCGGTTAAAGCACCGCCAATCTCTTGGCGGCTCTCGCTAAACATATTTGCGATTTGGATAAAAGATGATCCCGATTCACGAAATGAGGGTGATGCGAAGAGGTCTACGCGTGCTGGCTTCAAGTAGTTCAATTCAGCCTGCAGCTAAAGAAAAAGTTGCGTACGCAGCGTACCAACTCAGCTCTTTCCGCTTTTCGATTGCGTCTTCAACATGTCGGAGCCGTTTCATCGCTGTACAGAGCGACCTTCAAAAGACGCGCAGCCTGCCATTCGCTCTTGTGGAGAAGGGGTGCACTTGCGCGATAAACTCGCCGACTTCACGCTCGGAACCTGCCACAACGGACTGCTTTTGCCGCGCCACTGTCGAGGGATGCAGCAAGGCATCGAGTGCCGCCTTCACAAACGCCGCTCTGAAGCGGTGGGAAGTTAGGCAAGTGCAAGGGCGGACATAATGGGTTCGAAAAGCAAGAAACGGCTGTCGCCGAGCGTCCGTGATGCAGTTCCCCGACAAGCGCTTGCGACCATCAACGAATCCGCGAGTAGCCATTCGATCCTAGGCGCACTGATTGTTTCAACATCCGCTTTGTGCGCAACGCGCGGTGCTGTGTCGGGCACGCAACAGGGGTTGCACCAAATCGTGAAGGTTTACTTTTGCGAGTTGCACTCTCAGGTCGAATGGCGTTCGATAACAACCAATTTTGGTCAGGTTGACCGGAGGGACCCTCGCTCCTCTAGAAACCTGCGCAGCTAATTTTTGAACCCGGGGATTTGGCATGTTGAGGCCGGGAATCAATTTGATCGCACTTGTCGCTGGTTGTGCGCTTGCAGGATGTGGGTTGCGCGTCCCAGAAATTCGCGATTTTCCTAATGGTGGATCATACGCCTCCAACAATGCTTTGGTGCAGGCAATCGTTCGAAGCGTTCATTGCGAACTTGAGGATGCAGTTACCAGAGTTATCAATGCAAGAGCCGGTTCGTCCGATGCTCTATTCTTGCGTAAGTGGGGAGCTCAAGTGGCCCTCACTATCCAGCTTGAAGAGAAGTCCACGGCTAATCCGACGGCTGTTTGGTTTCCTCCCTCGCCACCTTCGTCAATAAGTCGGATCGTAGCCATGTCGTTCTGTGAGCCAAGGAGTTGCCAGACATATTTGTCTTCCTAAGACCGCTTGGCCTCCGACTTGTAAGCGAGCTCTATCTTGGGCCAAACGGAAGGTGTGAGCGTGACACCGCGGCGCCGACCGACTCATTACTGATTCAGAGCGACTTGAAACTGGCGGAATGGCTCGACGCTATGGTCAACGGCGTCGCGACAGGGCAAATCACAAGCGTCGCGAAGCAAAATGTGCTTTCGCATCAAGTAACTTTCGAAATCGATACTAGCGGAAGCATTACTCCTGCATGGAAGCTCGTGAGAGCAACATTCAATCAAAGTGGCAACTTGCTGTCCGCCTTGCGCAATCGCAAGCATGACCTCGTGGTTACCTTCGCGCCGCTCGACAAAACGCAGAGCGGAAACTTCCTCATCCCAATCGGCGAAAGTACGCATATTGCTTCGCAGCTGACCAGCGGCATTACGACCGGCTTCAAGAGCGCCCTGGGGCAATAGATTCTCTAAAGGTTGTTTGAGTGGAGGACAATGATGACCAAGAAGACGAAAAGGCGCCCTGCGAAGGGCGGAACGAAGGCTGGCGCGAATGTTCTGTTCGCAACTCTGTCGGATGATCCAGCGACGAACGCTATCGCTGACCGAGTTGCGCGTTGTAATAAGCCGCCGCTCAAATGGCTAAGGCAGGCTGATGGGTCGTGGCTGGAATGCTCCCTTCGTTCAGATTGCACGTACGGTAACTGCCATGAGGTAAGTGCCAATGAGGTGCCAGCTGAAATCCGCAATGCCTGAACCACACGGCGCGATCGGATTTTGAGAGGCGCGATCAGTTCGCAAACCGAGCGAGCTCACGGCCCGGTGATGTTCGTGATCTCAAGGGCCGCTTGGGAAGCCATCGATCAGACTTTAGCGAAGAGATCCTCCCATTTTAGTCCCGAGCGGATGCTGGCCGTCGCTCCTGAAACCAACTCCTCCTTGGAGCATAACGTCACCTGACTTCTAGCCCATGCAGAATGCCTTTATTGAGAGCTTCAAAGGCCGGCTGCGGGATGAACTGTTGAAGAGACGCTATTTACCTCGCTGGCCCAGGCCCGCGTCGCGCTCAGATGCTGGCGCGCCGATTACAACGATGCACGGCCACACTCGCGGATCGGATGGCAGACGCCATCCGAGTTCGCTATCACCTGCCATCCCGCGCCGGGATCTGGCGCTGCGCTGTGTCGAGGGCCCCGCGCCAGCTCCGTCGCTACCACCGCCCAACCGGGCAAATCCAACAGCCGGGACGAACTCAGGACTGGATAAAACTTGGGGGCAAGGTCACCTCGACCGGCTCTTGCACCACAACTACGTGCTGACCATCCGCAGCGGCAGCTACCGGCTCCGCACCAACCAAAAGAGCGGCCTCATCGAGGTGCCCGCTGCTGACGCAGTCTGTTCGGCTCCGCCACTCTCTATCACGTTCGCGGCGGAGCAAATCTGCAACCAACATCATGAGCCCGAGAATGCGGGTGGTTCTCCATGACGGGGGCAGTTCCGGATGGCGTTTGACAAAGCGGGTGTCATCGCCATCTGTCGCTACGCTGTACGTTAGCACATGTGTCGGCGAGTGGCGCGATCCGATGCAAAATTGTGATCGAGGTGATTTCGTGCGCGTTGACGGCGAGTTTTCTGGCGCTCGAGTGGCGGACTGATATTATGTGGCGCGGTGACTTGGTCCGTAGACGTGTCGTTGCTGCTGCTGCAGGCGGAGGCGTACAGGGTGTACGGGATGATTTGCTATGGTCGCCTTCGACAGTCATGCGGTAGAAAGGCGCGGCGACATGCGCCGCCGCGCAGAATCATCTACCTACCGATCCTTTGGCTCGGCATTGATCCATAGTCTGTGCTGCGTGGAAAATTCGCGACTTAGCCGAGCTTCTTGCAATCATCGCAACGCGGCCTATTACCTTGACCGGCTTTGCGGTGCCATTGCTTGATCTGTTTTCCGGCCGGGCAGTTGTCGTGGTCGTGATAGACGTTGCGATGAGATGGCGGATATTCGAGCGAATCCGTGTGGTAGGCAGCAACCCTTGACATAATTTCCTCATTTGTCGGTGGTTGAGTGTAATTGTATCAATCAAAAGTTGATATTCGCAATTGGTATTCTGTAATTGGTATGCGGGCAGACGCAGTCGTAGTCCCGTGAGGCGCGCGAGCGAACGCAAGGGATCGCCGCCGCCAGCGATGCCGCGGCAGCGCTCGAAATTGACCAATGCAAACGTGCGGCGCGCGGCGATCAACACAGATCCCATTGCTCCCGGAAAGAGTTGCGAGGGTTACCGACACGGTAGGCGGCGTGGATCGCCAGGAGCGGGCGCCGAAGCGAGTGAAGTGCAAGCTACAGCTGCGCGCCGCCAGCAGTCACGCGGCATCACCTGAAAACTGATCTGCTGTTTGACGTCAGGTCTGCGTGCATTGTTGCAACCAGCCTCGATCCGCCAAGTGTGGCGCGCTGGCACAAGACGCCCCGCCAGCCGTGTTCCCCGTATACCGCGCTCGTCGCCGCAAACTGCGTCGCCCGGTCCCGATGATGGCTTCCAAATGTCTTCCAAGGTACGCGCCAGCTTCATCGATTTAAGATGGCCTCTACCTCGCACAACGACGCTGGTGAAATTCGTCGAAAAACGCGCTCGACCGAGGAATTTGAGCGTTAACGTGACGATCCCGTGCGCTCTGTCGATGGCATGTGTTGCTTGAGTTCAGCCACCCTGCGAAACACCATTTCGGTTTGAGTGACCGCAGCCAATTTCGCTGCCGCCATTGTTTCGGCGTGAGGCCATTCAAAAGCTTGAAAGCCAAGCAGAACAGCGCGAACCCTGACGATTGGGGTCAACGATTCTTGGATGCATATAGTTGGACTCGAATTGACCTCAATTAATGCTCTTGTTGTTGATGGGCAATTGCTCTTGTGGATGTCAGGGCTCCGTTGGATTCGGCATTACACCCCGGCCGGTGGATTCCCGACGTCCGCTCTCGGGGGTGTAAGGATCACATATGAAGACCGCGGCTATCGTTCTGCCCACTATCAATGCGCCTCACAGCAAACAGCTGGACGCGCAGGCGATCGTTTCTTGTCTTTCCGGCTGCCGCTAAGACTGTGCCCGGACACATGGCAGCTTTCTTCGGCGGAAAGTTGAGCCGTCCATGCGGAAAAGAGTTCGCACATCAGTTCGGCATCAGCGATGCGGAGCTTGCTGCTTCTGCAAAAAGCCTTTTCCTGCTATTCCGGTGAGCATTATCCGTTGGCAGCATGATATCTTCGATATCGCTGCCGCAAGCGATGGTCATTCCGCTGCCCTGATCCGCGCATGTCGACCGAACGTGATCGAAACCGTCGTTCAGATCGATAAGCCAAATCCCGAATTTGTGCGCGACGCAATAGAAAGTCTAATTATAAGGGATAGCTATCAAGGAGTTGCCGCAGAAGCTCTCGACCGCGCGAAAGAGATACTTCGGGCCGTGTGATCGTCGCCGGTATCTACAAGATTATTTCCTTTAGGCTGCGGCTGGTTTCTTACAGATTCTTAATTGTGACGGTTGAGTGGTCGTGCTCGATATAATCTTTCGGCATCAGCCGCTTCGTGGCTTGCACCCGGATCAGAGACGATCTTCAGGGGGAATTGACCGGCCGGCCTTGCGAATTCCATCGCAACGTTCCCGCCGGCTTTCGCGACCAACGTCCTCAGTCGATCGAACTCGCCGCACCAGATCGTTTCCATGTCGCGGTCACGATTCTCATCGTGAACTTCGGCCGAACTGCCGATACCGACGACTCGGACCTGGAGGAGATCAGATCTCGATCCGCCCAACAGTTCTACCCCGTAGCCAGCATTGGCCGCCTTACGCAGGACGATCTGGCCGTTCTGGACCCAGGCGGTCGCCATTCCCTCCGATACCTCGTATCCCAGGCTGGCAAGACCTTCGAGCACCGCACGCCTGCGTTCCTCGGCGGCCATCGCCTTGAATTCTTCCTCGATGAGAAAGTCTGCGCGCTTGACGAGTTCTTGCCCGTTGCTGCTAGCTGGCGAGGTGAGGGTCTGGTCGATTTCGCTCAGCAGCGAGGCCGCCTGCGGTGACTTCATCACAGAAAGTTCGGCGCGTCGCGCACGAAGCTCGTCTGCTAGTTTCGCACGGGCGCGGCCATCCTTCACGGCCGCTGCCAGGTCCAGCAAAAGGCTATCCGCGACAAGCGGTCTTCTCGTCGGCGGCTCTGCTTCCAGGAGCGCGACACGGTCTGCGAACGGGGAAGAATCGATGCCAAGGCCGCGCAACTCGCCCAGGACCGCATCGACGCGCGCCAAAGCGGGATCCTCCATCTCCTCAGGTTGTCGAGAAATCCATTCTCGCAACGTATCACGACGTTCGCCGGCGCCAAGCTGACTGGCAAGCTCGCGTTGGCGGTCTGTCGCGGTATCCGGCGCCGCCTGAGAAGGCAGCAGCAACAACGCTCTTGCCATAGCCGCTTCCAGGCGCTCGGAAGATGCACTCGAACCACTGAGCTCGCTTCGAATGTCGGCGGGAATCTCGACTTTCAGAGCCTGCAGCCTCTGCAGCAGCGCCTCGGCTGCCGCTCTCGAGCGTCTCAAATCACGCTTCGAGCGCGCCGCTATTTCAGCAGCTCTTTCGACGCGGCGCTCGGAGTCCACCTGAAGGAAGCCGATCTCAGCTGCGACCTGCTTCTGTAGTTCGACGAAACGATCGGCGTCGAGTAGGCGGCGAAGCTCGTCTCGCCGGGCTATGACCTTTTCGATATCGTTCTGCTCAATCGTCCCGTTGCGTCTACCCGCGGAGGTCCAGCTTTCGACCGCGGCGTCGAGCCGCGCCAGGTTGCGACGACAGATGGCGATGATCTCGGCTCGGGTAACGATCCTGAATGCTTTGGGCCCGCTCATTGTAATCCTCCCCCACGGAGCGCGTATTCTACAGCGTTCTTGAGCCGCAGGCGTTCGGCGTCTCCCGCATGAGTCCAAGCATATGACGAAACTCTGTGAACGTATGGGACGGCCCTCCCTAATACCTTCGGACGCCAGATCTCACGAGCACGCGCTCTCTGAAGCAATCGATGTCGCGGCGCGTCGCATTCGACGCCGATCGCGTAGAGGCCGGTCCGCGGATCGGTTACGGCGAAATCAAGGCTGAATGCGCCGCCATCGCGAGCCCGGCTGGCCTTGTAGCCATTCGCCTCCAGGAAGGCTTCGACGGACCTGGTGAAGCCGTCGTCCTCGTGATGTCCGGCTTCGTTGTGGGGACGCTGTTGGGTGACCATCCGCTCCAACAGAGTCTTGCCGGAGTCTGCAAGGCCGTCGGAGACGGTCCTGGCATATTCAAGGTAGCCTTGCAGATAGTCGCGCGGCACCCTGGGACCGCTCCGTCTCGTCAGCAGGTCCGATATCTCAACCGTCGGCATCGATGTGGCGATGACCACCTTTTCTCTTGCGCGCGTCACCGCGACGTTCAGGCGGCGCTCGCCGCCTGCGTGTCCGAGCGCGCCGAAGCTCTTGCGGAAGACGCCGTGCTCGTTGCGGCCGAAGGTCGTAGAGAAAACGATGATGTCACGCTCATCGCCTTGTACGTTCTCCACGTTCTTAACGAAAAAGCCCATATCCTCGCCATGCTCCATACGTTCGCGCTCGCGCATCAGTGCCTCACGGAATGCTGCATCGTTTTCGGCGCGGTCTTCCAGAGCATCTTCTATGGCGTCGGCCTGCTTGCGGTTGAACGTGACGACACCGACCGACGGCGGCGATGAATCCTCCCAAAGCTCGGATAGGTATGCCACGACATCGCTGGCTTCCTTTTGGTTCGTCTGGGCCTTGTAAGTGCCGTCCGAGCGCACCACTTCGATTGGTTTGAGTCTACGGATTGTTTCTTCGGGATGGCGAACGGGGACGCTAAGACCGTTGCTGTAGAATGAGGCGTTCGAGAATGAAATCAGTTCCCGATACTTCGAACGATAGTGCACCTGCAAAGTACGGGTGCGGAGTGCGGAGCGGGCGAGTTGGAGGAGGTCGGGACAATCCTTGATCTCTCGGCGGTTCCATGTCTCTGCGAAGGCCTCGCGCTCCTCCTCGCTCGCTCCTTCTTCTGGTTCTTCACCGTCGAATATCGCCGCTTCGTCGTTCTCGACCTTGCTCGCAAAGAATGAGGTCGGCGGCATCTGCTTTTCGTCGCCGCTGACGACAACAAGCCTGCTTCGGAATAAAGAGGGCAAGGCATATTCAACGGGCATCTGCGAAGCCTCGTCAAAGATGACGGTATCGAACAATCCGGCGCGAGGTTGCAGCACGCGGCTGGCGACATCGGGTGTCATGAGCCAGACGGGGCGGAGCGCGAACAGACCGAGCGGAGCGGCGCGATCGATGAATTCGCGCAATCTTAGTGCTCGCGGGCCGCGCAGCTTGGTGATCGCATCCCACTCGACCGTCGCACGCACTTTGCTGGCGTCGATACCTTGGACGAGAAGGTCCCTGTTGTATTGCCGGATCTGCGCGTCGGCTTCCGCAAGCGATTTGACCTTGGCTTCGACCTCATCGCCATCGAACAACACGTCAGGACTCGCACCCTCCATACCGGCCTTCCATGCCAAATGCGCCTCGCGGCGTATGGTGGCGCGAACGCAGCCGTCGAGATCTTCGGAAGCCAGTTTCGACAGCTCGGACTCCGTGGACCTGAGTGTTGCGAAGATGGCACGCTCCTTGTCACCAAGCCGCGAAGATCGAAGTCGATATTCCTGGTAACTGCTTAGCATCGGCAGAGCCTGCACGATCTGGTCAATGGCATTCGTATTGGAGCGACCATTCTCGATCGCCGAGCGTCTCGATCCGAGCCACAGTTCGTCGAAATATGTCCTAAGCCGGTCCAAAGCGGCGCGGCTCTGCTCTCTTATGTCATGCCTTTTGAGCGCGAGATCAGCCCGCTCAAAGAACGATCCGAGCTCTTCGGTGTTTCCGGCCGAGAGCGCCTTATCGAGCTCAAGCCGGCTCGGGCACCGATCGATGAGCGAATTGTGGCCCCCCAGACCCTCGAGGAACGAGCCAAGGCGCTCGGCGAAATCGGCGAGCTTACCAGGCGACAGATCCAGATTGGGGGCTCGCCCGAACAGGGTCGTGAAATAGTGCTCGAGTTCGCGCCTCGGCTGGCGCATGGCCAATTCGAGCTCGACCGCATAATACAGTGAGCTGATAGCGTCGTTATCCTGCGGGAGTTGCAGCGACGCAAGAAACTGGCGTACACGACGCGTTCGCAGCCAATGTAGCGGGTTGATCCATTGTAGGGCACTTGCCGGCAGGCGAACCTGGCCCGCGAGCTCTCCAGCGGAGCGCAGCTCATCCTCATTCAAGGCGATCAGCTTGGAGCAAAAGTTCGGCTTGTAGGCTGGGCCATTGAGCGATGAGAAGATTTCCTTAATCGCCGATAGGCCCTCGAGAATACGCGCAGCTTCCGATGCCCCATCCTCGACGCTGCGAAACAGCGGCCGCAATCGAGCGAGATTTGCGCACACCGAATCGCTGATCGAACGCAGCTCGCCCGCTTCGACGAGCCAGGATCTAAATTCCGCCGCATCCGGTATTGTCAGGCAGTTCGAGGTCTCAGCATCGGTCTGTTCGCGCCGGGCATCGGCTTGCAAAAATGCTTGCAGAAGCGAGGCGAGTGCAGCCGCGGTTCCTCGGTCGGGATTGAACGGCTTGAGGGCGGACAGGGGATTGTCTTCGAATTTCGACGACAGCCAGAACTTCGCGAGCGGAGCGCAATTCTCCTCGATCGTTGCCACATCTGCGGGATGTAGATCCGACAGCAAAGGCCGGAGCTCAGGAGCCTCGATCGGCTTGGCTCTGCCTTCTTCGATCGCGAGCAGTTCGCCGAGCAGCGCTCGATAGGACAATCCGGTCCGATCATCCACGGAATGGAGCGCGATTTGCCGGCGGTCCAGCTCCATCTCGAGCGTCTCGATGCGCGCCGCGAGGCGCTCTCGCTCTCGCTTCCAGGCCGGAGACCCTCCGGGGGGCAGATTGTGCAACGCCTGGACCTGCGAACGGACCGCACCCACGATCGCCTCGCGGTCGCGATTGGCGTCGGTGATCATGACGAAGCGATCGCTCAGGCGCTCCTTGTCCAAACGTTTGCGCACGACTTCGAGAGCGGCTTGCTTCTGACAGATCACCAGGAGTGATTTTCCCGTGCCGATGGCGTCCGCGACCATATTGACGATGGTTTGGCTCTTGCCAGTTCCGGGAGGTCCTTCGATGACCAGTCCCGGGGCCTGACGCGCTTCCAAGACGGCCGCCTCCTGCGAAGGATCGCTGTCGGCCGTGAAGTATCGCTCGACCTCCTTCACTTACGGCGATGCAGAAGGCTCCGGCTGCTGTTCGTTCAGACGGAGCGCGGCCTCGAGCGCTGTCGCCGTCGGAGGTAGGCCCCGGAGGGTCTCGAGATCCTTCATGACGGCCTGACCCATGAAGGCCAGATGGAAGAGCACGGCTGCAGGTACCAATTGGCGTTCCTGCGCTGCGACCTCGACGTCCTTGCCCGGAAGCGCCGTCAATTCGTTGCCGACTGGCTGGGCCAATCGGCTGAAGGCGTCCATCACCGCCTGGACGGACAAGCTTGCATGGGTAAGAAGCTCGTTGGCCGCTTCTTGCCAACGTCTCGCCTCCGGGATGCCAACCATTCCTTCGAGAGCCGGATTGACGAGAACGTGCTCGATCTCCGTGTCTGGGTTTCTGTCACGTCCGTATCCCAACGTGACATGACCGCGATTTCCGACCTCGGGACTGACGCGCACCGGCCACAGCAGTACCGGCGCAATCCGCGGTCTCGCATTCGGCCGATGATCGCGCATGATCAGGAATGGAAATCCCAGATACAGGCCATCGATGCCGGTATCGCGCTTGTAGAGCAGCGCGTGGGAGTGCAACGAGCGCAACCGTCGCTCAAGGCTATCATCATCGGCAAAAGCCGCCGGATCGAGGTTCACGATCCGGTTCGTGCGGCCAAGCAGCTGATCGAGAATCTCGCCCGCCGGCACCCTGGACGTATCGAGTTCGGTGAGATCGATCCTGGCCGATTTGCCAATCAGCATCCGCGTCAGCGGCCCGCGCAATACTCCGCCCGAAATCCGCTTGGCGAAAAAGTCCAAGATCGTCGAGACGTAGCCTTGCTTTGGAAGCGGTTTCCACGTCTCGGGGGGCACACAGAGAAGGGCGAGCGCGCGCCCAAGAGGCATCCGTCTGTCCAGACGGAACTGGTCCGCCCACTCGTCGACTTCCTTGATGCCGCATCTGGCAAAGTTCTGAATACGCTCGTCGATCGCCTGATAGATCTCGCGACGTGGCCGGCCAAGGAGGGTCGTCGTTTCCTCGGCGGAAAAGTTGCTAAGACCGGCCGCCGACGCTTCCTTTTCGGCTTCTTCGATGACCTCGGCAACCGAGCGGAACTGGTTCGAGGTCGCGCTGAGCAGGATGAGGAGATCTTCTTCCGCCGAAATGCGGCGCTCAGTGAGCGCGGCCACGCCGGCGTGATCGGTGTCGGGGAAAAGCTTTCGCCGTTCTTCCCAAAGCGCGGCCAGGCGGGCCATAGAGGTCGACAGAAGGTGGACGCGCAGAGCATCTTCGTCGACCGCGATTTCCAGCTGGTCCAACCGCTTTCGCACCGTGTCGGAGCGGACCTTCAGGCGCCAGAGCCAATCGTCCGGATCAATCTTCCGGAGCAGATCGGGTGCCGGGCCGGTGATCAGACTGTAGCCGTCGCCCGGGTGATCGAGCAGCCAACCCGGTGTGACGATATTACCTCTGACGATCAGAGGCATCGACGGGTTGAGCGTCTTAAGAGAGATGGAAAGCTTCAAATCCTCCTGAAGATCTTCGGTGCGCAGGATTTGCCTCAGACCCGCCGCTATCGCCGCTTCGAAGCCGGCTTCGGCAGCCCAACTTGCAACCGCGCCTCTGAGGACGAGGGTCTTGGCTTGGTCCCAGTTCGTAGCTTCAGCCGCTGCCAATGCGAATGTGTTTGCAGATCGATATTGCTTGCCACCCAGCGAAATCGAGGCGTGGCCCTCTGTGTCGCCCGCTCGGTCGGCCGCTGGAGCCGAGATGGTCTCTCCGCGCAACCAGGCTTGAACTTCCTTCCACTGCCAGCGCTGGCGCCTGTCACGGGCCAACAAGCCGCGAAGCAAGGTGTTGATCCGCTCATCCAGACTTTCAGGCAGGTGTACGCCGTTGGTCAGAACGTGGATCAGAAAGGCCTGCTCGTTGATACCTGCGAAGCACGCGCCTTGGGTGATCTTTTCCAGCAAGATCATCCCCATGCTCCACCAGTCGGAAGCCGGCGCGACGCCGCCGGCTATCGCCTCGGGCGCCATATAGCGGGTGGTTTCGAGCGGAGACACGATATCGAGGTCGAATTCGGAGAGCCGTGCCGATCCGAAGCCACTGATGACGAGGTCAAGCGGGTCCCTTGAGCGCACGAAGATGACGGAAGGGCGGAGATCCCTGTGTCGCAATCCAGCTTCAGTGAGGGCGTGAACGGCCTGCGCTAGCTCGCCGACCAGCTTCGCTACGGCCGCCGGATCTGTCGGATCGACGGCGAGATCCGTCAGCGTGCCGCCCTTGAATTCCTCCGCGACCTCATAGGCGCGCTCTTGCCAGCGACCGGTGGCGAAGAATTCCGGGACGTGATCTCGAGGGAGCTTTAAGAGCAAATCATAGATCGCTTGATCCGGCTCCGCGCCTATCGCGTAAAGCGTGAGTATTCCCCGTTGACCGTCCGAGCCGCGCGTGGCGACGAAGCGTTCGCGGACTGCACTGGATGAGGCGATCCGGTCCTGCAGGCGCCAGCCGTCCACGATGGTTTCGCCCTCGGGCGCGAGCTCCGGCCCTGGCATGGGTTCGGCCGCTGAGGGCGCTTCCTGCCGTTCGATGATCGGCTCAAGTCGGATCGTAGCCATGTCGTTCTGTGAGCCAAGGAGTTGCCAGACATATTTGTCTTCCTAAGACCGCTTGGCCTCCGACTTTTTACAGGTGGATTCGGCTTCAGTCTCGTCGCACCACGCGGCGTGATATCGACCGTCGACAGGTCCCAGCCGCAGGTTAGGCCATTCAACGTGCCTTCGCAGAAGATCTCGGTGACGGGACGTTCGGTGGTGCAGTTCGGACAAAGTCTGATCATCATTAAATTCTAAAGAGAGGGGAAACGGGTATCTTCCGAAATTCCAAGCGTCGATCCGCTGCCTTCGAGCATATGTTGCAGGCGCCGGAAGTCGCCGCGCGCGGGAATGCCCGCAAGCCAGACGTCTCCGTTATCGTCGAACATCACGTCGAACGCGCGATCTTTTTCGCCGATGGGGCGGTCGAAGCTCTCGAACCGAGCGCGGCCTAAGGGAGTCAATAGATGCAGCTCCTGATTGTCGCTGCCACGAAGCGCCATGGTCTGCGCCTCTTCGATCTCGAACGGTCCGGAAACGATCGCGTCGATGAGCGATGGTGAGGCCGCGAGCGCATCGCAGATCGTGGGCCAAGAATACCCGGTAAAGACCAGGATATCGGCGTCCGTTCGAGTTCGCAGGCCTGTCAAAAGATCGAACAAGGCCTCGCGCTGGTCGAAAGGCTCTCCACCCGAAATCGTAATGCCATCGGCTATCGAAAGCCATGGGGAAACCGCCTCGACGACCGCCTCTACGACCGTCGTTCCGCGTCCGTGCACCCAAGTGTCCATGGAGATGCACCCTGGGCAGCGGATCGAACAACCTTGAAACCAGATCCCGATCCGTCGGCCGGGACCCAACGTCGTGACCGGGAAATGGATGCGCGACAGATTGACCATCTTTTTCATGGGGGCGGCTCGCTTACGAGCTCGATCGTCGTCGATGGGCCAGGGCGGACGCTTTCGATCCTGTATCTGCGGCCGGCTCCTGCTCCGTTATCGAACAGAGCCCGCGAGAGCGGGTTGATGAGATGAGATTCCACCTGGTTGCGGATACCTCGGCCGCCATTCGAAAGATCAGCCACGCACAGGCCGCGAAGCACCTCCCGGGCAGCGCTGCTCAACGTGACATCATAGCCGAGCGAATTGACGTCCTTGAGCAAATTGTCGACCATCTGATCGAATATCTCGTTTGCGACCTCGGGACGAATGAAGTCGAAAACGATGACGTTCTCTCCGATGCGGTTCAATATCTCGGGCCGGTTGAGAACCTGTTTGAAGTGCCTTTCGATCTCGCCTCGGACCTTGCTGCGCACCGCTTCGAACGTCTCGTCGGGCGTGACGTTGGCAATTCTTTCGCCGGACGGTCCCGGTACGTAGATGCCTAAATTAGACGTGAAGACAATGAAGGCTTCTGAAAAATAGACGCGATCGCCTCGTCCGGAGGTCAGGACGCCGTCATCGAGGACCTGGAGGAATTTGTCGAGAATCCTCGGATGAGCCTTCTCGATCTCGTCGAACAGGACGACGCTGAAGGGCTTTTCGCGGATCGCGTTCGTAAGCTCGCCTCCGACGTCATATCCGATATAGCCGGGCGGTGCGCCGATCAGCCGCTGATCGGAGTGCTCGGCGCTAAACTCCGACATGTCGAAGCGGATATATGCAGATTCGTCGCCGAACAGCAGGCTCGTGATCGTTTTCGCCAGTTCCGTTTTGCCGACGCCGGTGGGCCCAGCAAGGAAGACCACGCCCCTTGGCCGGCCGCCCCGCGGCGATTGGCCGATCCCGGTCACCGCGCGCTTGACGATATCAAGCATATGCGTGACTGCGTGAGACTGTCCCTTGACGCGTCGCCTGACGAATTCTTCGCCCGAGCTGATCTTATCGCGGCTGATCTTGCGCCAGGGATCCTCGGTCACGCCCACTTTGAAGCGCCGCACGGCATCGCCGATCCGATCGAATTGGACGCCCTCGCTGCGGGCGAGCTGCGCGACCGCGCTCACGTCCAGTAACAGAAGGCCTTCGGTCTCATCCACGAATGCTTGAGTGCACTTCTCTAATTCCGATTGTTCCGCGTCCTGCGCACCCGGAAGACCGCGGACAAGAGAGCGGATCATGCTTCTTCTCGCAAGATGATCCGGTCGTCCGATCGGGATGTGTCTGATCTTCGGGTTTCCGATCAGGAACCAGTCGGACAGATCGCCCTCCTTGTCGACGATCCAGACCACCGTATTGAAGAAGGGCAGGCGCTTGTCGCCCGCCGGACGCGCACGCGCCGCATGAGAGAGGATCAGCGCCCGGGAGAAAAGCTGGTGCTCGGCAGGTGATAAGGCGTCGTTTCGGGCGACCAGTCTGGAGGCAAAGTCGACGATCAGGGCCGAGGGTTGTCCTTCAGCGGTGACGTGCCGCTCAAGCGTCGTCGATAGAAGGTCGATCCCGCCTGCCGCAGCGCCACCCGTCGGCATCAGACCCAATCGCGTGAGGCAGCTTCCGTCCCCCGGCTCGATATCTCTAAATCCGTTCAGAACATCGAACCATGCGATCTGGGCGTAACCAGCTGCCTTCAAGACGTCCGGCAAGACCCTGGATAGGGGCGCTGCGGTCACCTCGCCCGGAACAATTTCGTGCATCTGAAGGTCGCGGGTATTGCCCGAGAGCACGAATTGGCTGCGCAGAGGCAGAAAGCGCCGCAAATCGCGGAGCCATCTGGCTTTTTCGACCGATCTGTCGTGCAACGAGAACGCCCCCTTGTACCCGTGTTACGCGATTATAAGCTATCCTACTCGCCGATTTCGAGAGGATTTCCCAGGAGTCCATAGGGAATTGGGATAAGCCGGTAAGAGGAAATAGGCAGAGCGGCCGAGATCCCGCGGCTCGTAAATGGGGAGCATCGAAGCGGAGCATTCGTCAGATGCCGGCGATTTGGCCAAGTGATTTAAGCATCTATACCCGGCAAAAACGCGATTTGAATGTCGCTGCTGCCGACCTCGAAGATCATTCAAGGAGATCTGGCTCCATTCGATGCGCGCTGACTGCTGTGAGGCAGCATCGTTGGCGACGGCGAACGACCGATCGGTGGGAGCTGAGGACACAGATTTCGGCCCAAGATGCAGGTTTCGCAGGCATCGGCTCGATCGCGAACTGATCGCACCTGTCGATCATCTTGAAGTCACCTAGCGCGCGCAAATGACCGAACCGGCTATGGCTCCGCGGCGGAAAGAATTCGCGACGGCAGGCAGCACATCGTTACCCTCAGAAGAGATGAGGGACGCGCTGCGGTACGGCTGAGGAGATGCGCCCGACGGTCCAGCGCGTCCAAGTTCGTTTCGACCTGACCTTGAAATACGCTTAAGGGATCTTCAGGCGTTCATGAACAGCAAAAAGAAGCGCGCCTCCGGCACGGACATCACGCTCTCCTCGATGGTGGAGTTTATTACCGAAAGGGTTCTGGAACCTAGCCGCGTCATCGTCGATAGGAATCTTCTGCGGCTCTATCTATCAGCCGATGGAATGATGCACGATGAGTTTTGGTCGGCATGGGTGGAAGGGCGCTCCATTGGTCTAAGGCGGCCCGCGACGTCCCAGATACGGCGCGACTTCACAACACGGTCTACGAACGGCTTGCTATGAAATCTGTACGCAACTACACGAGCTTCGGCCCGTATCGACCGGTTGCCTTGCAGAACCATCTCAAAGCGAAAAAATACTTCGAAGATGACGTGAGCCATCAGGAAAAATCCCCTGACGCAACCCTGTAAGCCGGACCCGTAGTCATGCGACCTTCAATGTTGATGAACCTTAGGCGCGTTTCGTGAAGACTCACCAGGATCTCGCACAAGCCTCCTGGGGCTGGTGCCAACGCCACTGCGCTCTTATTTCAAGCGGGCGCGTTGCTGTTTGCAACTGAGCCGGCCGAGTCCCTGCTAGCTGTTGAGTGTTTCCGAGCGGTTCTTCGAGAGCTCGCGTGGCAGCGGTGCCATCCGGGATCGCGAGCTATCGGCCAATTGCTATTCTTTTTGGCTGTCATCTGGACGCCGTCGTCGCCTCTTTGCGATCAGGCCGAGAAGCACGAGTACGGACCCAGCAGCTATCATGAGAACCGCGATGATTTTCTCCCAATCCACGGTTAAGGCGTTCACAGCTATTGCTCTCCTCCGATAAGCGCACGCTGTTTCATGGCGCCAACCAGTGCCAGAGCTTGATCCTTGACGAGCCCAGGACCCAGCTCCAACGGTTCGATTGTGGTCGAAATGACGAGAAAGAAACGCCCCAGCGATACAGGCTGAGGCCAGAGCAACTTGGTCCGCCGATCATAGATCAGCGCTCCGACATGGGGGATATTTATGGATATGCCGATGATCGAAGCTTTGGCGACGCTTTCGCGAGAAGGCGTCGGGTCGGCACGGCAACAAGCAGGGCGCATACGAAAGGACCAAGCGTCTCACTTACAATACGTTTGCTCCGTTCGCTCTCGTAGAGCACTATCGGTATCTCATGCTGTTCGCTAGGTCACAGGTACTTGCATGAGCACTAGCTGAATCGGGAAGCCATGAACGAAAAAGGTCTGTCCGAAGCGTACCGAGCGTGTCTTCTTCCGTCCGGAGGCAATCACAAGCGGACATAAAATCAGTTATGTTTTCTACGGCTACTCTTATTTCAGATGGCTCTGCGTGCTATGTGATTGCAGTACTTATATGTTGCAACCAGCGCCTTGATGCAAATCATCTCAGTTCGCGTAAGGAATTTTCGTGCGTTCGTCGATGAGACGGTTACTTTCGAGCCGAGCACCTGCCTTGTCGGTCCGAATGGTGCAGGCAAGTCGGCGGTTTTGGCAGCGCTTAACATTCGCTGCTCTCGATCTTGTCTTTGAGAACGGTCCGGCGTCCGATTGGTACGGGTAGTGGTGTGGCATAATCAGAAGCCTCCCGGGCTAGCACAAAATCGGATTGCACGGCTGTGATCCCATCTCTATACGCGAGCATTACGCCAGATCGGCAATTTCAGGTAGTCGCGCATGCCTCGTCCACTTCGCAAGACTAAAGCAGACGGAACGTTTTATCAGAGACGCCCAGAGATCGAGGCGTCCCTTGACGGGCTGCTCTCGCAACCGAGGGCGTCGATCGTCGATCGATGCTCCGTATCGGATCCGACGGAGTTCGGATATCTCCCGTCCGAATGCCTGCTTCACCTGGTGAGGGAGGCCAAGTTCGACAATTCCGATGACCACTTTGAAGCTCTCTACAGGGTGCTAAGGCGGCGGGTATTGGCGAGGCTGCCACGACCTGAAGTAGGACACATGCCGGAAGGAAATTCATTGGAATCTCAGACTAAAGTCGATACCGGTGAGGCCGTCATGTTCTGGTTCGAGGAACTTTTGATGCTGGATCGTCAAGGCTACGAGGAACGGCTCGATTATTTGGAGGTCAATTTCGATCACGCGGTAGCGGCTGCGAGGACGACGGCGAAGCGGAGTGCTCAACGCCGCGAGAATCGGGCGGTTCCGATGACCTACGACGATGAGACGAGCGAATTGAATGCCGAGATTGAGAAGGCTGCCGCCGGTCAAAATCCGATGTCGGACTCGAAACTTGACGATCCCGGTTACCGGTCGAGGCTGTATGCTGCGATTGAACGCTTACCGGAGCCGCTACGTCTAGTCGTGGTGTTGCTGCTGAAGGGCTATCCGATCGAATCGAAGGAGCATGGGGTCCGCGATATCGTCAGCATTCTCGGATGTGCCGAGAAGACCGTGCGAAATCGCAGAAAGAGGGCGTTCGAGGTGCTCCGGCAGGCACTTGACGAGGAAGAGACATGACTACCTTGAAACCGGACATGCCTTTGGAGGAGGTGCTCCTCGCATTCTCCATGGAGCCCGCACATGACAGGTCAACGCTCGATCATTACCTCACTCTTTATCCTCAATACACCGCGGATCTGCTCGACTTGTCGCTCGGCCTCTGCATCAAAGGTCGAGGAATCTCCGACGCCGTCGAGGACGAAGACACTTTTCAACGCGCCTTGAAGCAATTGCGAGGTGGCGGCCCGGCCGCGACCCGTAGCTCCGCGAATCCCTTCGACGCATTCCGAGGAGCTTCCTTCGTCGCCTTGGCGGACAGATTGCGAGTTCCCAGGTCAGTACTCATCGCGTTTCGCGATCGCCTCGTGGTCGCGTCCTCCGTGCCTCAGCTCTTTCTGGCTCGGATCGCTCGCGCCGTTCAGATCACAGTCGCCGATCTGCTCGCGTACCTCGCCCTGCCGCCAGCGGTGGCAGGCGCCGTTAACTACAAGGCCGATGCCAAGCCGGCTTCGTCGGAGAAGGTGACGTTCGAGGCGCTCCTCGATTCGTCCGGCGTCACTCCCGAGCAGAAGGCGGACATCTACACGTCGTCCGAATAGCATGGATTCGATCGAGCTCGCGCGTCAGACCGCGGAACGGCTCCATTCGGAAGCCGTCGCGCGCGGCGCCGACCCCTGGAAGCCCTACGAATTCGCGACCGCCGAAGCGAAGAGGCGTGGCATCGTCGTCGAAAAGCTGCCGAAGGGCGACGTCCGACTGCGTGGCGCCCTCGCGTTGTGGGATCCCGATGCGCTGACCGTGCTCCACGAGGACGCCGGCGAAGATTTCGGAAACGCTTTCCTCGTAGGTCATGAACTGGGTCACATGGAACTTGGCGGGGCGAGTGAGGAAAACCTCTCGCTTGCAGCCGACCCTTCGCGGCCTGCGGAGGCGGCCCCGGTCGGCGCCGACCGGGTGATCGATTACGGTCGGCGCGAGCGTCGCGAAGTCCAAATGGACTTGTTCGGCCGCGAATTCCTTCTTCCCCGATCTGCCGCCCGGCGGCTCCACGTCGAAGAAGGCATGAGCGCGTCCGCCATCGCGTCGCGGCTGGGAGCTCCGTTCGGCGTCGTGGCGCAGCAGTTGTTGGACGGTCTGCTGCTGCCCGCCGTGACCGTCGACGTGCGTCCGCGCGAAGAAAAGCCGCTCAACGACGAACAGAAGGCGGCGGCGCAGCATTGGGGCTCTCCTTTTCTACTGGAGGCCGGGCCGGGCACCGGCAAGACGCAGACCCTCGTCGGAAGAGTCGAATGGTTGCTCGACATCAAGAAGGTGCCGGCTGACGAGATTCTCGTGCTCACTTTCTCCAACAAGGCAGCCGGAGAACTCGCGGACCGGATCGCGGCGAAGCAGCCGCGGGCCGCCGCGGCGATGTGGATAGGTACCTTCCACTCGTTCGGGCTGGACATCATCCGCCGGTTCTACGAACGCTTGGACCTGCCGCCGAACCCCCGCATGATGGATCGCACGGAGGCCATCGATCTGTTGTCCGACGGGTTTCCTCGACTCGACCTGACCCACTATCAGAACCTTTGGGATCCCTCATTCGAGATCAGCGACATCCTCGCGGCGATTTCGCGCGCCAAGGACGAGGTTGCGGATGCTACCCGCTATGCCCAACTCGCCGACGGCATGTTCGCCGCGGCGTCGTCCCCGGAGCAGATCGAGGCGGCGGAGAAGTGCAAAGAGGTCGCCAAGGTCTACGCTTTCTACGAAGCCTTGAAGCGCGAACGGAAGTGCTTGGACTTCGGTGACCTCGTATCTATGCCTGTGCGGCTCGTCGAGTCCGACGGCGTGGTTCTGGAGCACCTCCGTGGCCGGCACCGCCATATCCTGGTGGATGAATTCCAGGACGTGAATCGTGCCAGCGTACGCCTGCTCAAGGCGATCGCCGGCGATGGCGCGAACCTGTGGGTGGTCGGCGACGCCAAGCAATCCATCTACCGGTTCCGCGGCGCTTCCTCCGTGAACGTGGCGCGATTCGGCAAGGAGGATTTCGCCGGGGCGAAGCGCGGCAGATTGACGGTCAATTATCGATCTACCAAAGAGATCGTCGACACTTTCGTCGAGTTCGCCAGCCGGGACATGAAGGCCGCCGCGGGTGATGAGGTTGGTCTGAAGGCGGAGCGGGGGCGTTCCGGTGTCAAACCGCAATACCGGGCGGTCGACGTCGCCCCCGACGAGATCGTGGCCGTCGCCGAGGCGATTGCCGAGAACAGGGCTGCCGGCATTTCCTACCGGGACCAAGCGGTTCTCTGCACGGGAAACGAACGTCTTGGGCGGCTTGCTTCCGGCTTAGAGAGCCTCGGCGTTCCGGTGCTCTACCTCGGCAGCCTGTTCGAGCGGGACGAAATCCAGGAACTGCTGTCCTTGCTCTCGATGCTGACGGACCGCCGGGCCATGGGCCTCGTCCGCGTGGCGACCATGCCGGAATTCCGCATGGAGCTTTCGGATGTCGGCGCGGTCATTCAGTATCTGAAGACCGCCGATGACCAGCCGGTGGAGTGGCTCGAGCGGATCGTCGATATTTCGGGCCTGTCGCCCGCCGGGCAGGAAGCACTCACGAAGCTTCGCATCGCATTTGATGGATTCGACTCCAAGTCCGATCCTTGGTCCGTCGTCGCGAAATTTCTGCTCGACCGGACGAGAATCGCCGCGGGAATTTCGACGTCCGATCTGATGTCGGTCAGGGCTCGCGGCGTCGCGATGTGGCAGTTCATGAATTTTGCGAGATCGCAACCCGCTGCGGCAGGCTTGCCGGCGCGGCGTCTGCTCGATCGCATCCGGCGGCTGGTCCTGCTCTCGGATGAGCGGGACCTACGCGAATTACCGGCCGCCGCGCGGGGCATCGATGCCGTCAGACTCATGACGATCCACGGCAGCAAGGGCCTCGAGTTTCGCGCGGTACATATCCCGGGCATGAACGCAGACACTCTTCCCAGGTCGCCCAACCATGTCAGGGGGTGTCCGCCGCCCGACGGGATGGTGGAGGGAAGTCAAGGCACGGGCCTCGATGTCGTCAAGGCGGGTCACGTCGAGGAGCAGGAATGCCTGTTCTTCGTAGCGCTATCTCGAGCCCGCGACCGTCTTCTGCTGTACTCGCCGACCAGAACGGTCAACGGAAGAGCGCGAACGCGGTCTGCCTTCGTCGATAGACTTGGCGGCACGATCGAGAGCGGATCGGTCGATCCGCGCTCCTCGCTTCCTGCCCCTTCGGATGATCTTCCCGTCCCCGTTGGATTTCCGACCGGAATTCTGCTGACAGACCACAAGCTGGGGCTATTCGAGCGCTGTCCAAGGCGCTTTCTCTACACGCACGTGCTCGACGTCGGCGGAAGACGGACCGAAACGCCCTTCATGCGGATGCACGGAGCGGTGCGCGCGGTCGTCGAGGGGCTCATCCAGGATGAGTCGACCGACCCGTCGTCCGCCGAACTTGACGATCGGCTCGCGAACGCCTGGGATCTTCAAGGTCTCGACGACCAAGGCTATTCGGGCGACTTCAAGCTCGTAGCCAGGCAGCTTGTCGCGTTCTTCGTAAAATCCCGATCGGGATATGACAATCAGCCGATCGCCGAAATGCGTTTGACCGTGCCTGGCGGCGAGATCGTAGTCAGACCAGACGATGTGTTAATCTCCCGGGACGGGCGAACGCATGTTCGATCCGTTCGGACGGGGCATGCGGGTTCCAAGGATATGGAGTCAGTATCCACGGCCGTTTTCGTATTGGCGGCGCAGGGCAGCTTTCCTGGCTGCATCGTCGATCTGGTTCACCTGAGCGATGCGGCCGTCAATGCCGTGTCGATGAAGCCCAAGACCTTGGCCAGCAGGAAGGCGGCCGCCGGCGTAAACTTCGACGAGATCCGGGCTGGCCGGTTCCCGAGGAAGGAATCGGTCCGAACCTGTCCCAGATGCCCGGCCTTCTTCATATGCGGCCCGGTGCCCGGCGGGACCTTCGAAAAGCATTTCGAAAAATAACCGGCCGAACCGTTACCGGTCGGCGGATCTTGCGGCGATTGGTCAGTTGAAGGCGGCCCACCGGGGGCGCCGGCAACGGAGATCAACCCATGAATTCCCACAACAATCAGTCGACGGAGGGGAGCCTCGTCGAAGAGGCGGTCCACGTCGAGATCGAAATCGAGGATCGTATCGAGATCTTGACCTTGCCCGCGAGCGGCGAAGTCGAGCTGGTCGAGGTGATCCGCGAAAAACTCGCGATCGGCGAGGATTTCCATTTCTTCGAGCGCGGGCGCGACGAGCCATTCAAACATCACGATCGCGGCCGCAAGCACGTCCGCGTGGTCGCCCACCGCTGTCACGAGGTGAAGCTCGAGGTCCGCTTCGAACAGCATTCCAAGCCGCACCACTTCAAGCCCTCGACCACGGTGTTCAAGGCGCTGCAGTGGGCGGTCAGCAAGCACGCCTACGACCTCGATCCGACGAATGCGGCGAAGGCGAACCTGATCCTCCCCGACGCCGAGACGCCGCTGCCGCGCGATGACGTGCTCGGCAAGTACGTCAAGCCGGGCCACTGCACGCTCGTGGTCGACCTGACGCTCAAGGACTTCAGCAATGGCTGAGGAGACGAAGTCCGCCTCGCAGCGCTCGCTCGAAGATCAGCTCGGCTCCGTCCGCTTTCAGGCCGGAGCCGAGGAAGGCCGCTGGAAGGTTCTCCGCTACGCCTATCCGACGCTCGAGGTCGAGGTCACGGCCACCGACCCCTTCGGCGGCCGTACGGCGAGTTTCCAGTTTCAGCTCGTGTGCGACAACTTTCCGGCACAGGGCCCTTTCGTCCAGTATTGGGATCATGCGACCCGCTCTCGACCGGCGCCGCCAACCAACAGCTCTCCCGGGGTGGTCGATGCCTTGAAGCACTGGGAGCACGTTCCCGGCCAGCACGGCGGCATCTACCGGGCGTGGCAGCGTCACGCGGCTATGCACAACGCCTGGGCCACGAAGAGGCCCGACGAAGCCTGGCGGCGCGACCGTCACATCAACTTCATCATGGAGAATCTCTATGCGCTCGTTGCGGAACACGCTGCTTGGTTGGCTCGGTCTAGCGCCGCCTAGGCTGCGGTGCCGGCGCAAGGCGTGGGATGCCGGGGTCGTCGAGCTGGAACGCCGCACGTTGAACGGCCGCCGCGAAAGCGGCGCCTACTTGCTCGGAAACCACCGGCCGGATGGCAGCCGGGAGATTTCGGAGTTCGTCTTCTACGACGACATCGACCCGGCTGCGCTCGCGACCGGCATCGTGACCATCCGTCAGACGGCGTTGCCGCGGCTGTGGCAGGTCTGCCGGTCTCGAGGGCTGGGCGTGGTCGCCGACGTGCACGTTCATCCGCATGGCTACAGCCAGAGCGACTCGGACCAGGCCAATCCCGTCATCCCGCGCGTCGGCCATCTCGCACTGATTCTGCCCAACTTCGCGCGCGGGCGGCCACTGCCGGGCTCGATCGGCATATACGAATTCCTAGGCGCCGGAAGGTGGGCTTCGCACAGCGCCGAGGGCACGCGTTTCTTCAAGTTGGAGGGCGGATCATGACGAAGTTCTGGAAACGCTCGCGCATCACCAAGGCATTCGCCGACGCCTCGCAGGTCGAATCGTTTGCGGAAGCGGAAGCGCTCCTGGATTCCGTCAGGCTGGAAATCGTCGTCGGCGACGACCAGATCGAGACACCGGCGGGGCAGGCGGCGGCGCTCACGGCGGTAGCGACCGGCAAGAAATGCTTCGGCAGCGTCAACATCGTCGCCGCCAAGGACGCCGCGTTAGTCGCGAAGTTGCCGGTCGGCAGATCGGTGCTTGCGGCCGCCCAGTGGCTTGGTGCGCGACGGGCGGATGCGCCGAGTCCCAGGGCGACACATCGCATCTGCATCGGTGACGTGCCGGCCGCCGCGGTCTGGAGCATCGCGTGCTGGTGGAATCGATGGTTGGCGGGCATGCGTGCGTTCACGGACGACGCCGTCGGGGATTCGCGCCTTGCGCTCGCCGGCACGTTCGCCGGCGCGCTCGCGGTCAGGCAGGTATTCGCCTGCGCCGTCGCCGGTCGCAACGTCCTTCTGCGCGACGAGAGGGTATCGTTGTGGTCGCCTTGGACGGAGGCCAAGGACGAAGAAACCGGTCCTGAGCGTTTCGACGTGCCGGACAAACTCTGGCTGCTCGGGCTCGGCCATCTCGGTCAGGCCTTCGTATGGAATCTCTGTCTGCTCGGCGGCTCCGGAGAGAGACTTGCGGTGCTGCAGGACGATCAGCTCGTCGCAGAGGAGAACGAGGCGACGAGCCTGCTGGTGTCGCCGGGGGGCCGACAGCTCGGCCGCAAAAAGGCCAGAGCGGCCTCCGCCTGGCTGGAAGCGAGCGGCTGGCGGACCGACATCATCGAACGACGACATTTCGGCGACATCGCCTTGACGAAGGACGACCCGCCCTACCTCGTGTCGGGACTGGACAAGGTGGAGCCGAGACTCGTTCTCGCCAGACATGGATTTCCCTACATGATCGATGCCGGCATCGGGCACGGGCCGGGGGATTTCGAGGGAATTCAGATCAGGACGATCGCGAAGGGCCAGGCGATCGACGGGCTCTGGGGCGCGCCAACGGCCGGCGCCGCAAGCAGGGTGGAGATGCTCCAGGACAGTCCGGCGTATCGGGAGCTGGAGCGCCACATCGGCCGCTGCGGAACGTTCGAATTCGCCGAAGCAAGCGTGGCGGTGCCATTCGTCGGAGCGGCGACCGGAGCGCTGACGTTGGCCCATATCATTCGATTGGCTTCGCTCGAGGCCGTGCCGAGGCTGTTTCAGATCGAGCTCGGCGCTCCGCAGATGGTGACGTCGGCTGAGATGCTGCCGCTGCCGAATGTAAACCTCGGCAGCCACGAATACCTGCTTGGAGCTGCGCGCGACTCGGCCAGCCGCGACGCGGAGGATGAAGTCAAACGGCGTCGCTCGAGACGGCCCGCTATCCACAGCGGCGGCGAAAACGCTGGTTAATCAGGGAGAGCGGCGTCAACGTCCGCCGAAAGGGAATCACGTCATGCGAATCATCCATTCCGCCGACTGGCAGATCGGCAAAGTAATCAAGCAGTTCGGCAAAGGAGGAGACGCTGCGGCAGGCGCGCCTCGCCGCCATCGAACGCCTCGGCGTTCACGCGAGAGGCAACGGTGTGCGGCACGTCCTGGTCGCCGGCGATGTCTACGACAGCGAGGCGCCAAGCGCCCATACACTGCGCGCGCCGATCGAGCGCATGAAGGCGTTCGTCGATGTTCATTGGCACCTGCTTCCGGGCAACCACGATCCACATCGACCGGAGGGAGTCTGGGACCGCGTCGCGCAGCTCGGGTTGCCCGAGAACATCAACCTTCATCTGGCGCCGATTCCGGCGGCGCTTGACGAGAGCGTCATCCTTCTGCCGGCGCCGCTGCACCGCAAGAGTGAATTCGACGACATCTCGGCGTGGATGGACGCGGCGCAGACACCGCCCGGCGCGCTGCGGATCGGACTGGCGCACGGATCGGTGGTCGACTTCGGCAGCGGAGGCGAGGCCTCCAATCCGATCGATCCCGCGCGCGCGGCGAAGGCGCACCTCGACTATCTCGCACTCGGCGACTGGCATCGCACGCTGCAAGTGGGTCCCAAGACGTGGTATGCGAGAACGCCTGAACCCGATCGTGCGGGCGGCCAAGAGCAGGGGACCGCGCTCCTTGTCGATATCGCGGGGCCGGGCGCACCTCCTTCGATTACGCGCCTCGTCACCGGCACCTATCGGTGGGTCAGCCGCTCGGAGCGGATCGACGGCGAGGAAGCTTCCGCCGATCTCGATCGGCGGCTGCGCGAGGAGGCCGACCTATCGCGGTTGATCCTGCGCCTTAAGGTGGAAGGCAGCCTGCCGTTGGCCGCGTACGGAGAGTTCCGGCGCCGCATGACCGATCTCGACGCCGCGGTGTTCGATCTAGACCTGGATGAGGCCTCGCTGGCGGCGCGGCCGACGGAAGCGGATCTGGAGGCGATCGATTTTGACGGCGTGCTGCGGCGCTCCGCCGATCGACTGAAGAACGTTGTCGACGACTCCGCCGCCGCGCCCGAACTGCGGCGGCGGGCCGAGGAGGCTCTCGTCGAGTTGTATCTTCGCGCAGCCGGCCGCGCTCGCGAGGAGGCCGCCTGATGCTCATCAACGCACTCACCGTCGAAGGAATCGGTCGGTTCGGCGGCGTCGCGCGCGTCGATGGTTTCGGAGCGGGCGTCAACGTGCTGGCGGCAGGCAACGAGGTCGGCAAATCGACGCTCTTTAAGGCCATCCGCGCCTGCCTTTTCGTGCGTCACGACAGCAAGACCCAGGAGCTGAGGGATCTGGGATCCGACGACAGCCAGCTCCCCGCAACGGTTGAGCTGGACTTCGAACACGAGGGCAAGCGTTACGTCATCAAGAAGAGCTTTCTGCGTTCTCCCTCCGCTTTGCTGACGGAGAATGGTCGTGAGATTGCCCGCGCAGCCGAGGCCGACAAGGCCATCTGGGACATCTTGGGAATGGCACCCGGCAGCGGACGGAGCATCGACGAGGGAGCCTTCGGCCTCCTGTGGGTCGGCCAGGGGGCTTCTTTCAGCGCGCCAGTCCCGGGCTCGGGCGCCTCGTCGCTTCTCAATTCCGCCATCGAATCTGAAGTCGGCGTGCTCGTGGGCGGCGAGCGGGCGCGGTCGGCGATCGACGAGATCACCGGCGAGATACGGCGGAACATGACCGATAGCGAGCGCGCCCCGCGCAGCGACGGCCCCTTGTGGCGCGCGCGCGAACGATTGGAGCAGCGGCAGAAATCGGAAGCAGACGCTTGCGCGAAGGTCGCCGCTCTCGAGACGCAGTTCGCGGAGCTGGCCCGTTATCGGAGGCGGCATCGCGAGGTGACCGATCCGACCGCCTTGGCACAAATGATCCAAGAACTTGCGGACGCCCGAAACGGTCTGCGCGAGGCGCAGGCTGCCCATCAGGAGATCCGCAGCCTTGAAGCGGAGACCTTGTCGGCGCGGCGTGCGCTAGAAGGCGCGGCTCAACGCCTGCGCCAAATTCGCGAAATCGCCCAGCGCATCGATCGCAACCGTATCCTCGAAGCGGATTTGGGGGCAAGCCTGCCGGGGCATCTTGCGCGGGAACAGGAGGCGCGCATGTCGCTCGCGCGCACCACGGGGCTGTCGGCGGCGATGGAGAGCGAAGCCAAGGAATTGACCGTCAGGGAGCAGCATCTCGCGCGACTGGCCGCCGCGGTGCTTCGCGCCTCGCGCAAGGACGAATTGAATCGGCGGCTGGATGGGCTCGAACGGGCCTCCGGCAGCCTCACGGAAATCGACGCCCAGATCTCGCAGGTCTGCATTGATCCGGAAATCGTCGATCGGATCGACGATCTCGACCGCCAACTGGCGTCGTTAGATGCCCAGCTATCGGCGGCGGCGGCGACGTTGGCGATCGAAGTGGGCCCGGCGGGTGTCGGCCAAGTGCGGATCGGCCCGCTCGACGTCGACGGCAGTCACGCCGCGACCGTGTTGGCGCCGACCAGGATCACGATCGGAGAACTCGCGACGATCACGGTCACGCCGGCTCTTCATCCCCGGCACGAAACGCGGAATGCTCTTGATGCCCAGAGGTCGACGCTCCTCGCGACCGCAGGGGTGGGAAGCGCAGCGGAGGGGCGTGCGGCTCTCGCGCGCCGCCGCGAACTCGAGCATAACCGGCGCGGCATCCTCGCCGAGCTCAAAGGCCTGGAAGCGGGCCAGGATCCGGTGAAGGCTGGCGCGGTGATCAGATCCGAGCTCGCCGAAATCCAGGCGGCTATCGACGCAGTTCTTGCGACGACCGGCCGAGCGGCCTTGCCCGGTCAGGCGGAGATCGATGCTGAGAGTCTCGATTGCGAGCAGGGGCGAGCTTCGCTCGAAGCCCGACGCGAAAAGCTCGCGGCTGTCCGACAGGAGCATCAAAAGGCAGTGGAAGCCGCTGTCGAGCGACGCGCCGATCTCGCGACAAGGCTGGAATTCGTCCGTAAGAGCGTCGTCGAGGATCTCGTCCTTTGCCCCGACGCCGACCGCGCGGCCCGCGATGCCGCGCTCGTCGCCGAAGTGGCGGCATGCGAAACCATGCAGCAGACCAAGACCGCCACGCTTGCCGCCGTCCAACAGACAGCACCGGACTCCGCCGAGATCGAGCGCCGCGAATTGCGATGCGCGCGGCTCGAGAAGGCCATGGAAAACCACAATGCCGAGCTCATGTCGCTGGAGCGCGACATCGGCCGGCTCACCGGACAGATTCAGGCGGCCGGCGGCGACGGCGTCGGCGAAGCGTATGCCGCGGCCCAGGAACAACGCTGCATTGCCGAGCGCGAATACGCGCGCATCGAGGAACGCGTCTCCATGCTTCAGTTGCTGCGCGATACCGTCGGCGACTGTCTCGCCGAAGGCCGGGAGCGCTACTACGAGCCCGTTCGGCGGCATCTGCGGCCTTATCTCAACGAACTCTTCCCTGGGGCGGAACTCGAACTGGGCGAGGGCTTCGCGATCACTGGATTTAAAAGGGCGCGTTCGGAGAGTTTTAAGCGGCTCTCCGGCGGTACGCAGGAGCAGATTGCGGTTCTTGTTCGTCTCGCCATGGGCACCTTGCTGGCGGAACGCGGCGGCAACGTGCCGATCATCCTGGACGACGCGCTGGTCTATTGCGACGACGAACGTATCAACATGATGTTCGACGCGCTCAGCCGGGCCGGACGGCACCAGCAGATCATCGTGCTCACCTGCCGTCTGCGTTCGTTTGCTCCGCTTGGAGGAAATTTGCTGCGGGTACAGACGAGCGGCGAACTCCAGTAACGGGAAAGCTCGTCCTGCTGGAAGGTCTTGGGTCACGGCCCGTCCTCGCATTAATGGCGCGCAACCCCGAACGGCTCGTGCGGGATCAAGGCGCCGAAATGTCAAAGACCATCGCCCGTCTCGCCAATCTGCGCCGACAGCAGGTTTCGCTTCAAACGCCGGACGCCTTTGGCCGTTTGTTCGCCTTTGTCGCCGAATGCGATGGCGAGGTTGCCTCCCGGACGTGGCAAGAATTCCGTTTTGCGCTGTCCGTCTCCCCGGATACGGTCGTTCTGGCGATCGTGGGTTTTGCGATCGCTATGCGCTGCTCCTAATCGCCTCGAACAGACCAGGGCGCTTCGCGACGACATAGAAGCATTCGACGGTCGTGTTCCCACCCACACGCGCATTCGATTGTTTGCGGGACTGCCGACATGTACATGCGCTCGCGCCCGCTATCGATCCCGTTTCTTGGATTGCAGCCCCGCAAAGGTCGCTCTTCGAGATCAGGCGTCGTCTCAAGTTGGCAGCCGGGTCGGTGCGGCCCGCGGGTTCCGCAACTCGCCAGGCCTCGGTAGTGGGTCAGTTTGATTGTGGCGAGGTTCCCCACTGGTATGTTGACTGTCAACGTCGCATATTGCGGAAATGACCAAGGCGCTCGGCATCAAAGAACAGAAGATCATGGACTATCTCCATGAGCATGTTTTTGACCCGATTTTAGTGTCCCCGACCGCCTCCAATAGCCTTAAGCAGGGCATTAGGCTGACCATTATCCGTATGACGGAGCGGGATGCCGTTGGCATGGTCGACTATTTCTGGGCAGCCCTGAAAGGTACGCCAAGAAGCGTAGGATTCGCCGCCAAGATGAAGAAGGAAGGATTTGAGCGCTTCGAGGAGAAGTTAGAGGAATTTCGGGATCGCTTCGGCAACGATTTTTTGAGGCGGCCATGACCCCCAAGCGCCCCAGAGACCCCAACCAACTCGCCAAGCGGATCCTTGATATCGCGACAGGCGAGACGCCTGACCGCGATCCTACGCCAGAGGAAGAGGGTAAGGACCCGGCTGCGGTCGCGCTAGGGAAGAAGGGCGGTAAGGCGCGGGCGGACTCTATGACCCCGGAGCAGCGGGCGGAAATTGCTCGGAAGTACGCCATCGGCAAGGGCCACTCGGTTAGTGTCCTGTGGCGCGGCGGGGAAGTGGATAGCATCTTTGGTTTTGCCAGCGAGCATGAAGCACTGGAATGGATCAGGGATAAATCGCAGGGCTGGCTGCTAGAACAGGTCTAACCCCAAGCTTCGCTCTCAATGAGAACCAATAGGTTTTGGCGAAACCGGGTGAGATTTTGGAGCGCGTTATTGTGCGTTTTGTTTATTGCTCCGAAGAATTGTCCCGCCATCATTCCGGTTCTGTCTAGGAAACGTTCTCTCGCCGCTATACCCATGTGATTGCCGATCCAATCGGCGCATGAGTTCACCCAGGCGTCCACTTCATCGATGTACCGATCGAATTCGCTTTCTGGAATGTCCTTCGGCAATTTGCGGTCAATAATGGGGCCGACCGAAACATAGAAACCTTGGAGAGCTTGTTGCTTGAGGCTCTTTGATGTCCTGAACCATCGGCGGACATAGGCGAGCGCAAACCAGACCGTCAGCGGCGCCAGCGCCCACGCGTATGATAGATCGCGAAGCCAATCTATCGGCACGGCGAAGGCCTTCGCGAGAGTGTAGATAAGCGAAAGAGGGGCCGCGACCCAGCCGACCACGGCAAAGCCGTCGTTTCCAAGGTCGGAAAGGAATGACCGGAATCTCTTCCACATACCGCGAATGTAGGCGGTGGTTCCGTTCCGGGCGAGTCATAGCTAAGCGCTTCCCGAATTAACCAAGAGATTTCTTTCGGGGTCAGTTTCAAACTGACCACTACCCAGGCGTCCTGCTGGCGCCGTGAAAGTTCCGCCGTTCCTACGGGTGGGCGGCGATTCGACCTTTTCTAGAAAAAAACTCCAACGGCTTTACCGGTCGAGCCTTCATCGATCGATTGATCTCATGAAGGCAGGTGCAGGGCCATGCCTTCCGGTAAGCCGCCGGCCGCCGGACCAGTTGTAGCGTGCCTCAACGGGGCGACCTGCGAATGCGAAAGGAACAATATGAATACGACAGCAGCGAAGCGTGTCCCGATCGGGACCAGAGCGCGCACCGGGGAAATCTGCCCCGAAAGCGGAGTCTGGAAGGTCGAGAGCACGCCCAGCACGACGGCCCCGATCGCTAAGAGCAACCGCATGCCTCCCTACGACGGCAAGGCGGTGACCTGGGTCCTTTCCCAATACGCATGACCGGGCGCCCGCTACGGCGGGCGTTCACCCTTTCCTCTCTCAGCGGTACCGTTTCGAAATTTACCTACGGGTCGAAGCGGCTGACGTGCCAGAAAACGTCCCCGCGAGAAGCACGACGCTTTGCGTCAGACAGAACTCGCGCTCGCTTCGCGGCAAAACCAGTCAAAGAACCTACTGACGCGACATCGTCGCCGTGCCGACGCGGTGCCCGCTTATGCTCGCAAGCCATCTTGAAGGCCAGCAAAATCAAACACCGCGGAGGTCGGCGCGCGCCGGCGTCGCCCACTAGGTAGCGGGCGTGGCTACTGGACGAAGAAGGAGGGCTCGATCGACGCCTTCGTAACGACGCCGGCCGGGCAGATATCCATGGTGGTCAAGCGGCCTACATGACCCGCAGCCGCAAGGCGGCCGCCCAAATTTGTCCAATACATCGCGGTGCACGAGGTCGGCCGTGTCAGATCAGTTGCGGCGATGGCGTCAACTCCGTTCGCGTCCGTGTGATGTCTTCGGTGACATAGGGGAGGACCGGCCTGCTGTGGAAGCCGTTTTTTCGTCGAAATTCAAAGTCAGCGCTGCGCGAGCCATGGGTTGCATTGAGCAGGGTCGACAATGCGCTTGCACGGCAAGCGGTTGAGGATGTCGGGTTCGGACGGGTGATCGAACCAGGTCCAGGAAGAGATCGCAGGGCGTCTGGGACATCGACCTGTACACTTTGAACCGCCCCGGGATTGCCGGAGGCCCCAACTCCTGAGAAGGTGGGGCCGTTATGAGCAAGACGACGACGAACAAA
>NZ_JASAUT010000038.1:0-80805 GCF_029952935.1 Bradyrhizobium sp. Mp19
TCCTTGATCGGCGGCCAGGTGAACTGCCCCTCGATTCTCTTGTAGTAAAGGACAAGGCCGCTTCCGTCCCAGGTCAGGATCTTCACGCGATCTCGGCGCTTGGAGCGGAAGATGTAAAGTCCGCCGTCGAACGGATTGGCTCCAAACGCCTCGCTCACCAGCATCGCCAGCGAGTCCATCCCGCGACGGAAATCGACCGGCTGCGTCGCGATCCAGATCGACAACCGGGGTCGCATCCCGATCATCGGCCAACCGTCCCGACTGCCGCCAGCACCTCGCACAGCGCCCGCCGGTCGACCGTCCCTCTGACACGGATGCGAACCGCGCCGACCTCGATCTCGATTGCCGCCTGCTCCTCGCGCGACGGCAATTCGCCCCCGCAGCCGGTGATCGCGACCGGCACAAAGCCAGGTGGCACGTCTCCGGCCCGGCGCGCCGCGACCTTCGCCCGCGTCGTCTGACGACGCCACAGAAACAACAGGCTTGGACTGATGTCGTGTCGCCGCGCCACAGCGGACACGCTTGCACCCGGCGCAAAACTCTCCGCGATAATCGCCGCCTTCGCATCGGCCGACCAGCGCCGGCGCCGGCCGGTCCCAGTGATGATCTCGACACGCTGCAGCGTGTCAGAAAAATCCTTGAGGATAGGCGTATGCCTATCCCTATCGCTATCCTTACGGCTATCCTTAGACATGGCGAGACCTCGTGATGATTCAGTCCACGAGATCTTCCTAACCGACCAGATTAGCCCTCAGCGCGTGGTCCCTGGATGACGCTCACCAAGGATGGCGCGATGCGCCGCAAGAGATCACCAAGCCAGTCGAGGCGACGGCACATACCAAATTCTTCCTCAGGGGCTTGATTACCAATCTACTCAATCCCAAGGCCGGAGTTTTCTATCTATCGATTTTTCCGACTTTCATCGATCAAGCACGTCCACTGCTTCCGCAGATAGCGATCTTGCTGACGGTATACATCACGATAGCGACTGCAATACATACGGCTGTCGTGATTTCAGCGAACGCCATCCGGCCAAGCATCGAAAAACGGGCAAACACAATGCTCATCAGGCGGATAATGTCAGTGTTGCTGGCCGTTATTGCAATCTGGCTGTTCTATACGACGAGACGAACTTACTCTTGAACTTGCTCGTGGGACGCTGTCGGCGGCACGGCGCCTATCGTGTGGGCGACGCAAGCGCCTCAACAATGTGCCTTTCAATTTCCCCGACGGGAAGCCTTGTCAGATCCTTGGGAATCTCCGCAATGATGTGACGCTTGACATCGGTAGCGAGCGTCGCCCGAAGCTGTGCCAGCGTTCGCGGCGGAGCGGCGATGACAAACGCCGTCGTCCTTCCACTCCGAACAATCTCCTCCGCAGCCCGCGCAATCCGCCTCGTGAACCGATACTCCTCGAGTTCGTGCCAGTTCGTCGTTTCGACGGCTCCCCGCTGACCGGAGACGATCCCTTTTATGAAGTGTCCTGGACGGTCCGTGCCTTGTAGGTGCGTTGGCGGATTCTGATCTTCGAACACCGCCTCCGCCTTCAGGGTGGGGAACTGATTGTCGCCTTCGTTGCGGAGCAACAGCGCCTTGCGCCCGTTTCCAAGCACGAACGCGTTCTTTGGAATTCCCGCCATCCAAACATCCTCCACTTCAACAAATCCTGTCTAATGCCCGGAAGCTTTAGATCAATTGATCGGAGTCAAATCACGCATGCGCGCGATCCCACAGAATGGGGTATCTTTCCGTCCTACAGAGAGCACGATCATGCAAGCACGCGACGTCATGGTGTCACCCGTCATCACGGAGAACTCCAACGCAACGGTGCGGCAGGTTGCTTCCCTGCTGCTCCAGCACCGCATCAGCGCCGTTCCTGTTGTGGGCAAGGATGGCGAACTAGTCGGAATCGTCACGGAAAGCGACTTGATGCATCGGACTGAAGCCGGCACCGAGCGCCCGTATTCGTGGTGGCTCCGGCTTTTGGTCGGAGACGCGCAAATGGCGTCCGACTACGTGAAGTCCCATGCTGTCAAGATCGCCGACATCATGACCCGCAAGGTCGTGACCGCGGCGCCCGACACGCCTCTGCATGAAATTGCGATGCTGCTCGAGAAACATGGCATCAAGCGTGTCCCCATCGTCGATGAGGCCGGCCACCTCCTCGGCATCGTCAGCCGGGCCAACCTGCTCCAGGCCGTCGCGAGCGCCCGGCCGAAGCTGGAGATGTCACCCGCCGATTCCGTCATCAGGAAGAGATTACTCGGCGTGCTTCACGGGCAACCGTGGGCACACACGTTCAATCTGACTGCGACCGTACAGAACGGCATCGTCGACCTGTGGGGATATGCGCCATCCGCCGCCGAGCGCGCAGCGATCCGGATTGCCGCGGAGGCAATTCCCGGTGTCGTTGCTGTGAACGATCACCTGCTGGAAACGCCGATCATGGCCTACTGATCCGGGTGCACGATCATCAAGCAACCACCATTAGGTAGTCAAATCGGTCGCACTTCGAAACGATCCGCGATCCCGCGGAATGCCTAATTCATTCTGATGTAGAGGCGATCGATGGCATCCGAGGGAATCGCAAAGGCGTGCTCGGATTCGGTCTCGCCGGTGCTGGCGGCAACAATGCCGATCACTTCGCCCCGCAGATTGAACAGCGGCCCGCCTGCGCTGCCGCGATCCAGCAAGGCATCGGTCTGAATGAGATCCCGGCAAGGGCTTCCGGGCCGCGAACGATGCAGAGCGCTGACGATGCCAAAGCTGACGCTCGGAGTGGATTTCAAGGAACCACCGGCCGCAAGGACGAAATCGCCAGGCTCGGCGTCGACCGATCGGCCGATGCGGGCCGCGGTCAGGCCGGAGGCCGAAATCCTCAGCATCGCCAGATCGTATCGCTCGTCGGCCGCAACGAACCTAGCGTCAAGCTGGCGCCCATCCGACAATCGGACCGAGAGTGTCTTGGCGCCGCTGACCACATGATTGCTCGTCACGATCAATCCGGACTCTGCCTTGATGATGACGCCTGCGCCGTAAACATCTTTCGTCGCGGGACGCGGATCGCTGGGCAGTTCGGGACCGGAATTCCCTGACCGGGAGGCTGCCGCCGTCTCCGTGCTGGCCGTTATGCCGACGACACTTTGGATAACCTTCCCGACCAGGGGCGCAAGAGTTTGCACATCCCGGATTTCCCCTGCTTGCACCAGTCTAGGCCAGGGCAGGAGCATGCACGTCACGGCGACGATGAATGACAACGGACGTTCCGACCATTTCCGCGCCGACTTGCGGCATGATCTTTTCGGGCTCATCTCGCGCCCGCCCCGTCTACTCGGCAGCGGCGATCGGCAGCACGCCGGGCCGCTCCGCCGCAATGATCGCCTTCCACAATGCGGCGATGCTGCACTGAGTGGCTGGCAGAAGCGAGCAATGCCCTGCGGCGTCAAAGTCACAGAAACGCGCTGCCGGATCACCACATATTTCCGCAAATGACCGGTTGATGAGGTCGAGACATTCCAGGAGCTTGGCGATGTTCTCCATGCCGGCACGACGCTGAAGATCGAGAAGCCGGAACGTCACGACCGGCGGGTCACCGAACGAGATCTCGGGATGGGCGAGTCCGAAGAACACTTCGACCGCAGATGGCGCTTGCCTGATTCGATTGAGGAGGTTCGCTGCCTGGGCTTCCGTGCAGGCAACCAGGCGGGGCGACGACGCTCCGGGTGCCGGCCTCGGACCGAGAGCGGCCGAAATCTGCTGCTCAAGCCAGAGGCGAACGGGCGCTGGAGCGTTCTGAATTTGCTGGGCGTTGAGCACTATGCCGGTCATCGTCGATCCTCCGTTTCCATATGACCATTACCGGCTTTGCTCGCAGCCGCCTTGATGGGGATCAATGATGGGAGCGCCTGGACGCGCGTGCGGTTGCCGCCCATCTACTGCGGCAGATTGCGTAGCCGGGGGACCCCATGAGCTTTCGCGGCGCGCTACTTCTGCTGAATGCGGTTCAGATAATCGATAATGGCAAGGATTCGTGTTCGCACGACGACCTCCCGCAAATCCCGGGAAGGATCGAGCGCGTCGTAGGCCGGATCGACAATGTGAGGCAAGTTCTTGACGGGGTTGAACCGTTCCCCCCAAATCGGCATTTCGTGGGTGCCGTGCGCGGATATTGTTTTCCGCCCGTCTATGGCTTCGTAGACGGCGGTAATAGGAAAGACCCCGTTGTTGTTCTTGGCCAAGGCCGTCAAATCGGCAGGCGGCACCTTCAGCTGCCCAGCAACGGGTCCTTTGCCCTTTCCATCCACGCCGTGACAGCTTGCGCACGAAGCTTGAAATTCCGCCTTGCCAACATCGGCGTCTTCAGCGTGAGCGGCCGCGGCGAAACCAGCGGTCAGACCAGCAATCATGAAAGACTTCAGGCCACAGATAATCATATCATGCCCCAGTTTTTCGGATACGCGCTTTTAGCAGTATTGGGTCGCCCTTGGTTTGACGCGGGTCAATGCATCACGCCCGCCCAGTCCAACGGCGCACTATCACTCGGGCCAAACAGTAAACAGACATAGGCTTGCCGCTTCTATCCCCACGCTGAGCCGGAAGCGGCACGCTAGCTTCGATATGGTGGAGGCGTCGGGTTTGAGCCCGGACCTCGGCTAACCGTTATCCCGATTGGCGTTCCTTGGGATACGTCCGCTCGCAACATATTGCGGGTCGATAGTTGAGGAATGTCCAGGCGCTTGGCAAGACGGGCCGCCTGAGTCCCTTTCTTTCCCGGATCCAGGGACCCCCAACAGAACTAATTTCACAGCGTTGTCTCCACAGGTTCGAGCATTGGGTTGGTACGATACGGTCACTTTCCTACGCTTGCGCACCCTCTTGTTCTGCCGGTTCTGCACGAGGTCGTCGACCACGGCCGGATCGGCCGGGGTCGAGGTGTCGCCGAGGCTGGACGGTTCGTCCTCGGCGATCTTGCGCAGGATGCGGCGCATGATCTTGCCGGAGCGCGTCTTGGGCAGGCCGGGCGCGAACTGGATCAGGTCCGGCGATGCGATCGGGCCGACGCCCTTGCGGACCCAGGCGACCAGCTCCTTGCGCAGCGCTTCGGTCGGCTCAGTGCCCTTCATCAGCGTGACATAGGCATAGATGCCCTGGCCCTTGATGTCGTGAGGGTAGCCGACGACGGCGGCTTCCGACACCGCCTCATGCGCGACCAGCGAACTCTGTGGCGACAGAATCCGAGTGACAAGATTGTGGTCTTCGCCACCTACCTCGGCACAGTCGATATGATCGCCCGCGAGATCGAGCAGACGTTCCCCGGTCAGGGCGTCGTGGTGCTGCGCGGTGGTGACCACAGAGCCAAGGTGGCGGCCGAGCGCCGCTTCCGCCAAAAGGATGGCCCGCGTGTGCTGGTTTGCACGGCAGCAGGACGCGAAGGCATCAATCTGCAATTCGCGCGAATCCTGTTCAGCTTCGATCTGCCGTGGAATCCGATGGATATGGAGCAACGCATTGGGCGCATCCATCGCTACGGTCAACGTGACACCGCACAGGTTTACCATCTCGTTCTCTCGGATACCATCGAAGGACGTATCTTTCTGCTGCTGGACGAGAAGCTGACCGAGATCGCACGCACGGTCGGAAAGGTGGATGAACAAGGCAACGCGGCGGAGGACTTGCAAGCGCAGATTCTCGGGCAGTTGTCCGAGCGGCTGAATGATGACCGCCTTTATCAGGAGGCGCTTTCCGACCCCGAGCTGAAGCGCACCCAGGTGGAACTAGAAGCCGCGCTGTCGAACTCGCGCGAAGCGCGGCAAGTGGTGTTTGACTTGTTTCAAGACCTCGATGGCTTCAGCCTTGATGACTACAAGCCTTCTCGGATGTCTCGTCCAGTCTGGATCGGCTAGTGCGCTTCTTCTCGACTGCGGCCGCAGACCTCCAGCAGAAGCTGATCAAGCTGGATGACGCAACCTACGACCTCATCACCGCGGAAGGCACTCGCCGTGCGCGCTTCACTTTGAACCGCGAAGCTGCGACGAATCAGGACGAACTGCAGTTGATGGGCTTAGACCATCCGTTGGTACAGGAAGAGCTGGAACGTTGGCGCAATTTGCCGCCAGAGAATCTCGGAATTGCAGTGTCGGGCGAGGTTGGCGGGCAGGCTGCTGTCGCTCTGGATGGTTGAGACATCTGGTGGTAACGGCGAACGCCGTGTCGTGGTGCAGCCGATCGCGGTCAGACAGGATGGAGCGCGTGCCCCGGCGGTCGAACGCCTGCGCGAGAAATACTTTCAGGCGCGAACGCGCGTTACCCCGAATGTAATGCTAGCGTGTTTTTTACACAAACGAACACGGCAGCCGCGTGTTTTTCGACCATCTGGGTCCGCCTTGGCCCAAACACCCCTGTACAGACATCCCGAGGGATTACCGACCCACGGACCGGTCGCCGCAACGGCGGGCCCGCGGGGCCGTGCAGGAGTTGATTTCTGCTGCCAACGTCGTCGGCCTGTTTGATAACAAAGTGTTCGGTCGTCGAGCCCCCGACGAATGGACGGTGCTCATCGTGCTCGCGGTGGACCGCATCAGCGACGAGAACGCCGTCACCGTGGAGTATCTCGACTCAAGCAACGGAGAAACTACGACGTTCGCTTGCCACTCCGAACTTCCGATCTTCGATGTGGGCGACTTCATCAACATGAGAGGGGATGAGATCTCCTTCATACACAAGGAGGCGCTCAGGCCGGTCTTCTTCCGGATCGGTGTAACGGTGACTATGCCTGCCGCGCCGGCGGAGGAAGTAGCGCCTCCGCCGCAGGGAGCGTTGCAGCTCAGACAGCCTCGTCTCATCCCTGCGGGAGGCAAGCGGCTAGTCGAGGATTCACGAGCCCCGATGACCGAAGCCGAGATGATCCACTTCAATTCGAACGAGGTCGACCTGGGAAAGCTGTTCGGAAAGTCGGAGCCGATCTTCCGGGCCTACACCCGCGAGCACACGCGTAAGCCATGGGACGTCGCCCGTCGCCTGAACGCCGAAGGCCACCGGACGGCGAACGACGCTCCGTTGACGCCGCGCCTGGCGCGCTTCCTGCTTGCGCTGATGTTCAACGACCGCGGAAGCAGTAGATCGAACAGGCCGCAACCAAGTCGCGCCCTCCGCCGAAGCAGCAGCGCTCCGGCGCTCGGAAACTGACGGTCAGGCCGAAAAACTGAAGAGGCGCGACGACAACCAGGTTTGATCGTTCTTCATCCCTCGATTTGACCCGATCTGCGAGTCTCGTCGGAGATGGTACAAGTGTCTGTGTTTCGAAATTTTTGAGCGCGATCTCCGTGGCACCATGCCGGCGCGGCGCGATCACTGCCCCTATAAAAGCATATACCCCTTCGACGTCACGGTAGACCGTCAATCGGATCGTGGCTGCGGCCGTTGGCCGGCATGAAGCCCGCGCCCGCCAGAATTTCGATTGAGATCCCAGAGCACCGATGTTCGGGGAAACCATGAGCCGGCTCTCAAGCCGCTCGGGGCCATGCACACCAGATAAATCGGATCCGGCTGAGGCCCAAGCGGCATCAGCTGGGTCTCTCTCCTCGCGCCCTACTCCCTAGCGTTCCCACTCCCTTAGAATTTCCGGGTATTCTTCTCCGGGCTCAGGAGCGGACGGCATCTGTATCCAGCCCTTTATGATCTCGCAGTGGAGAACGTCAGAGAGCGCGAATTCGAATGACACGTCGCGTGAAAGTGCCTCGATGCTCTTATCGTCTTCCCCTCGTTCGACGCCGATTGCAGGCACTTCACCCGGCCATGTTATTGCCGCGGGGGCATCAACCACACAATACTCACAGTCGTCGGGATCGACTATAGCTTCGACCATCCACCACAGAGTCTCGAGGTCCGGCGCCCAATAGAGCCCGACAGCCTCTTTGGTGTCGAGACGGCGAATTGCAAAAAGGTTCAACAGCAACATTCTCTCTCCACGATGAGATGAGTTAAAGGTTTTCGGTTGGGTTGATGTGCCAGACAGGCAAAAAGTGCCCTTCGCTCGATGAGCGGGTTATGGCTGAACACGCTGCCTGTAGTGCGCGATGACAAGTGCCACGGGAACGGGGCACTGACGGCCCCACCGTTCGATGCACTGCTGCGCTCGCGTCAGGAGACCGACGCCCTGGCAGATGCCGAGGAGATCTTCGTCGTCGACGTCCGCATATTCGAGTGCCAGCGCCTCGGCCAAGGCACCGATCAGATCGATTTCGTATGCTGTCATTGAAACTTCCTTCGGTTTTGTCAATATTGGAAACGGCCGCTTCAGTCATAGACAGGGATGGCGCACGACCCTTCGCTGCCCCTCGACTTGTTAATATTGGAAAGTCGCGATGAGTTTCAGATCCCCAAAAAAAAGAAAGAGCGCAGGTTCGGAAGACCACCGACGTACGCGACGCCGATTCTGGTGCGCTTGCTTCCAGAGCAGGTGGCTGCCCTTGATGCCTGGATCAAAAGGCAACCAGATCAACCGGGACGCCCGGAGTCGATCAGGCGTATTCTCGACGAGTATCTGGCGTTGGAATAAGTGACCGAACTCTGACCAGAGGGGCTTGCCGCGGGCGCTGGATCAACCGTTCGAGCCAATACGGCTGCCGTCAGGGGTTCTCTGGTTGTGACGAAGGCTTCCGGATCATTGCTGAGTTGTGATCGTTTTACCTTTCATCGTTGCGCCGACTTAAGCTGTGCTGGTACGAGCTTTCGAACCAAGCACTGCTACACAAACCACATGCCGGTCATTGTCGAGGTGACCGACCAGCCACTCGCAAACTATGGAATTGCAAGTGGGTATTTCCGGCTGACGCGCGCGCAAACGCGACGGGTCCTTCGGCATCGTCACAACCCATTGAGCCAACCTATTGCGAGCACGGCATATCCGACGGAAACTCCTACCCGCCGCGCTTCGGCTTTTGACGTAACTTCCGTAGAGCCAGGAAACTGCCGGCCGTGGCTTCAGAAGTCATACTGATTGAAGGGGCTGCCTTCACGCTTGTAGGCGGACATTCGCGCCTGCGCCGCTCAGCCTTGAACCTCTCGATCTCGGTGGCCTCGAACCCGATCCCCGGTCGCTTCTTACCACGACCGGTGATCACGTAGGCAATGAGACCATCCCGTATCAGTCCGCGCAGGGTTCTGGGAGAAACATTTAAAGCGGCGGCAACCTCGGCGGGTTTCAATAGGGGCGTCATGGGCAAGATTCTCTTTGTCAGATGGCTTCAGGCCGGACACTCAGTGCCCGAACCGGGCTCTTCCGGGCTATCATATGACCGGCTTGGCCTGAACCGCTGACCACGCGGGCTATCCCAAGCAGGCAGGTCGCCGCTGGGAAGCCCGCCTGTGCGATTCCGTGCGCAATCGTCCATGGACCGAGGACGGTTTCCGCTCGTCGTGGGGCAAAGCCTTCGACAAGGCCGGCATCAACGAGGATCTCACGTTCCACGATCTCCGAGGCTCGGCGGTGATCCGATTGGCGCTTGCCGGATCAACGGTCCCGGAGATCGCGACCTTCACCGGCCATAGCCTGAAGGACGTAGAGAGCATCCTTGATAAGCACTATCTCGGCCGCGACGTAAGGTTGGCGGAAAGTGCCGCACGCAAGCTTGAAGCAATGTTTGAGCCTAGGACTTGCGACGACCGAGAGCATCCCTGCAATGCTTAACCGCGCTAAACGGGTAGCTCGGAAGGTTCAACGCTCTTTAAGTCGTTGGTCAAATATGACCGCCGCAGCCGCTTTTCTCCGCCAACGCAACTACTCGTCGCCACCCGCCACGTTCTCGGGCGGCAGGCGCGGCCGCAAGTCGAGGCCTTTGGCCATCAACCGGACAGCCCCTCCCAAATCAGCGGCAATTCGATCCGCTTCTTCGTTTAACATCTCGATGAGGCCGTCGAGATCAAGTTTCTTGCCTGTATCGGGATGCCGCCACGTCCGGTCCGAAGCGACGCTGATATATAGGCAACCAGCGCGGCATTCGTCGGATGACATGTATTTTTTCAGCAATTGATCTTTCAGGGCCCCACGCAACGCACCGGCAGACCGCGGCTGTTCGCCAATCTTAAGTTCGAGAGTGGCCTGTTGACTGGCTGCCGTAGACCGCAGACGAATGTCCGTTTCCTTTTCATCGGCGGTGACCCCCTCTTGATCGACCGTGTAGAGATGGTTGGCTTTGTCGCTAAACGTCCGCGCAATTTCCCGGCGCAGGACCTTTTCATCGGTGATGCACGCCCACGCGGCACGAGGTGTTGTGTTGAGTGCAAGCTTGGTGGGTTTGGGCCGACGGGCCGATCGCTCGGCGTGCCATTAGGCTGTCGATGCACGATACTCCAAGCCGCCGCTGCGCGTCGCGGCGTTACGTCGTAACTCACGCGAGATGGTCGAGGCAGATCGACCAAGACGGCGCCCGATCTCACGCCTCGAGAGGCCCTGAACGCGAAGAGTGCGATCTCCTCGCGTTCTGCAAAAGAGAGATACCGCCCGGACGGCGGCTTGGCTGAAGATCTGAACGTCGCTGGTGGCATTCCGCCTGCCTTTCGGAACAATCTGGTTCCCACAGGCTGCGACATACCAGCTGTTAGCGCAGCATCCTCGCTGGTCATTCCCTGTGCAATCCCCAACCAGAATCGTTGAAGTTCAGATCGCCCCGCAATTGACGGCCGTCCCGGGGACGGTAACGGCGCCCGTCCAGATCGCAGTGATCGTCGCTTTCGAATGGCCGAGCGCGAACTCGGCGTCCGGAAAACGCGACCGGCACCTACGCATATAAGTAGGTGTAGGGCTCGGATTGCTGTGTCAGGTTGGCAGAGCTTGGTCGCTTTTGAATGCCCCTCCTGAGCACCAAGCCTCGTCCTATGGGACCGTGCGGGCGGTCCGTCAGCGGCGGCAGTCGCCCGCACGTTTCGATGTCCTTTAGGAGGCCTGGAGCTGGGTAATGCGCAGCGACCTAGCGTACGTTGTATGCGTCATTTTGATGGGACTAGGCTTCCTCGCGATCATAGCGATCGCCATGCTTATGCAATAAGGCCCGGGGCCGATGTAGCGTTCAGCCCGTTCAAAGGGCAAGGACGCCCTTCCGGGAGTCACATGCAGGCTTTCCGACCTAGCGCGGGATCAGGTCCTTCAAGATGGCTTCCGCGCGGATAGAGACGGCCGTGTAGTGCTGTGCGGCCTTGATGGACTATACCGCCCCGGATCGGTTTCCGCGATGTAGGGATCAGATAGAAGGCGCTGGAGCCCGCTTCCGGCGCCATGCCTGCACCCGGCGAAGCCGCGACAGCACAGAAGGCCGTCCTTCGACCCTGATCCGCTTCTCACTCGTCACACGTCCGCTCCTCATGAGGTTGCGAGCCTAGCTCAATGTGCGGCGCGGAGGGAAGGGCTCCCGGAATGCTACGGACGCCAGCCGACCTCACGAGCGTTCGATGGGTCCGGATTTGCAAGGCTCAGCAGCTCATAGCCGACAACTTACGGGAGCACAGCAAGATGCATGGTTGGTTGGTGACGGTCGCTGTCTTCAAGGAAGACGGCGACGATGACGAAGAATTCAGGCACATAACTTACGTCGTTGCTGCCGCTGACCCGGCGGAAGCAGTGAAGCTGACCGTAAAAGACAGCGGCGCGAAGGCCGCAATCCTCAACTGCCCCATCGAGGAGGAGCAATTGCTAAGACTTGGCGTGAAGCCCGGCGAGCTTCTCGTTATACACGATGGCGAGTTCGATCCGATCATCTCGCGCCATCGTCGTCACTAAGCGCTCCACGTCCGATCTTGATCAGTTGCGTCGAGTTCATGACATTGTCGTTCGGAAGCCGCCGCTCGCACGAGCAGTCAATCTGCACAAGGTATGAAAGCGCGCCGTTTGCTTGTCTCCGCAATGTAGCCGCCTGGCACGCTGATTGCTGAACCATGATTGCTTGGTCGCTTATTGATTGAGTGAGGGCCAAGTCTACGCATCGTAACTCGTGCGGGCGGTCGTCAGCAGCCGCCCGCACGCTTTTTCATAGCGCTACGCGCGGCTTTGTGAATGGCACGCGAGTTGCTGAGAGACGCTTCGGCTTGGCTCCTCATACTTCACGCAACCCCCATGAGATAGCAAAGCCTCTTTGTTGGCGCAACTCGCGCGGGTGGTTCCTCCAGCCGCCCGCGCGTTTTTCGCGCGAAAAGCCGCGAGATGATCCGCGCCCCCTGAAAGGGTCGCTAAGGAGGCTGTTGCAATGGACAGGCTCAAATTCGTCCCCGCATTCGAGGCCGCTATTCGCTCTGCCGATCCAGACAAGCTCGCCGCACTTCGCGAGACGATCCGTGAGCGCGGAGGCCCTGACGAGTTCGTACTGACGAGCACAGAACTCATCCGCAAACATCCGCTTACGCTCTTTAGACTTCTTAGGATCATCTCCGACGCGGCACATGAGGACGAGCGCTAATGAGCATCCACCCAGCCTCCGGAAGTCACACCATTCTCATTGCAGAGGCAGCCGTATCGCTCGTTAAGGTGGCTTGCGCAGCATGGCGGCTGTACGTGCGATCCGACAGAGAAGACCCAAGTGGTTGGACTGGGATGAAGGCAAAGAGATCGGCCAGAAACGCAAGGCCAGCGCGATGGCCGGCCCCATCAATCTCCGATCGCTTGATGGTTTCAACGGAATTACGAGGTCAGCCGACATGTCACCGCTCATCCTCATTGTCGCTTCGACGCACCTCAGCATTTTAGCCACCGTCAACATCGCTGCTCGGCCATCAAAGACTTTAGATGAGTGTCGAAGGATTGGTGAGCTAGCGATAGAAGCCGCGACCGCGAAGCCCAGCCGCTCCGCGTCCTATGTCTGCCACGATACTACGCGCGAACAGGGTTTAACGGGCGCACTAGGTGTGATTGCCTACGTTTCGCAAGAGGACGGTAAAATAACGATCCTTGAGGGCTACATGGCGACGATGTCTGACTGCAAAGTTGCCGGAATGGCGGCAGCCGCGAGCAAGGCTGTTCCCGGCGTTAGAACCCGGGCTTGGGCTTGCTACGATCTCGGCATCTTTCAACAATGATGCGATGAGCGTTTCTAATCTTCGCGCGTGTAGCGTACGCGCTGCATCACCTTCAGGAGTTGTCGGAACGTCGCGACCAACGCGAGCACGCTATCGGCAATCCGTATCCCGTGCGACTTTGCGGATGTGCGGAGCACGTCCGGCTTTCCGTAGGCCCGTAGGGCCTGCGGCTTGCCCGTGGTACGTGGTGTGTTGCGGCTCATTATGCGGCCCTCGCCTTTCTCGGACGTTTCGCATCCCGAGTAAGTTTGAGCCCGAGCAATTCGAACACCGGGCGCGAGATGGATTCTTGCGCCTCGCGTAGCTCCACTGACCGCAGCACGGCCAATTCGCCGATGTAGCGCCCGCTGATGCCCGGCACGGCGTGGCCTAGCAAAATGCTGAACAGAATTTCGGGCACGCCCAGCGCGGTCGCCAGCGATTTGTAAGAATGCCGAGGGCTCCGCGCCAGCTCCCGTCGCTACCACCGCCCAACCGGGCAAATCCAACAGCCGGGGCGAACTCAGGACCGGATAAAACTTGGGGGCAAGGTCATCGGTAGCGAGACTATGTCGGAAGATATGGGCGCCGCGGTGGGCGCAACCTTCGATTCCAACGCGATCGAGAGCGGCCTTGGCGATCATGGTGATCGCGCATCCGAAAGCAAAGCCGACGTGTGGCGCGAGTGTGCGGACGAACAGCCGTCGGCACGACGACTTTGGGCGGCCATTGCGCAGATATGCAACGATAGCCGCGCCAATGTCTGGCGGTATCGGCATTCGTGCACGCTGTCGGCCCTTGGCGCGAACGAGTATCTCGCTGGCGCGCCAGTCGATATCGTCGACGGTGAGCGTCGCAACCTCGTCGGCCCGCAGGCCGAGCTTGGCCAGCAACAACAGAATGGCGTAGTCGCGCCGTCCCATCACCGTCTCTCGGTCGCAACCGTCGAGAGCCCTCCGCACCTGAGCGGCACGCAGATAGGTCGGCAGAGTTGCGAGCTTCCATCGGCGCATCGATGGAACGCAATCCGCCAACGAGCGCGCGTTCAGCCCCCGATGGTGGAGGTAACGGAGAAAGGCACGCAATGACCAGCACATCGCCTTGCCTGTTTCCGGGCCCCAATCCTGGGCGTGGCGCTCAACGTAGCGGATCACGTCCTCTTGGCTGATCTTGCGCAGGGCGCCGGCGCCGCCGGAGCACACCAGTTCACGGGCGATAGCGGTGCAGACTACCGTCGTTCGCTTGCCGCGCGCAGCCAGCTTCCGATAGCGGGCCGTCAAGCAGCTCTGCGCCTTCCAACCAATCTCTCGCACTGCCGGCGACACCTGCTCAAGCCGGTATAGCTTTGTCTTGCCGATCTTCGGCGGGTGTCTATATGTCCAGACGCTTTCGACCAACATGTGGCGAACACGGCCGTTGCCCGCCTTGCTGATGCTACCACGCCTGACAGACTCTCCCGTCGATCGTTCGCTTGGCACTAGGCCGAGGTAACCCATAAGTTGACGTGGGCTCTCAAAACGGTTCACGTCACCAACCTCGGTCAGTGTATTTGCGAGCGCCTGGCTTGAAGGTCATCGCGACTTCATTTCCGCCCAAAGCAGTCCGACAGCGATGGCGAGCGAGCCGACACTCGCGGTCGAGCTGATCGGCCTCAATTTTGTTTTCGCCTCCCGGCCAGCGGATCGTACTGGCGTCGGCGATCAGGCCCGGCTTTGACGGGTCGGTTTCGGCTGCGACTGTTTGTTTGAGTTCCGTTACGTTGACCGTTGAGAGTTGGACTTCCATTGGGCGCGGCCCCAGATCAAAGCATCTTGATATTGTCAACCTGCTTGTCTGACCAGTCGACAAGAGATCTTCGGGGGGTAAGCTTCGGCCGTGCATCAAGCAGGCAAATGGGGAGCACTAGAAGTCATCAGGGGAGCTTTTAATGTCAGACCTTGTTGCGATCGTGTACCCATCCGAAGCTAAAGCAGAGGAAGTTCGGCAGAAAATATTCAAGCTCCAGAGCGAGTATCTGATCACGATCAGCGATGCCGTGATCGCCGTCAAAACTGGGGACTCTGTAAAACTCAGTCAACTTGTGAATACCACTATGACTGGCGCCGCAAGTGGCAGCTTCTGGGGATTGCTGTTGGGGATGGTCTTCCTGAATCCGCTTCTAGGCGTGGCTCTCGGAGCCGGCGCAGGCGCACTGAGCGGTGCGCTGACCGATTTCGGGATCAGAGACCAGTTCATGAAGGATCTCGCGTCGAAGGTAAGATCGGGCGATGCCGTCCTCTTCCTGCTGATCCAGTCTATGACGTCAGACAAGGTTCTCAATGCGATTAAGGATGCGGGAGGGATTGTCCTGACAACCTCGCTCGATGAAAAGAGAGAGCAGCACCTGCGCGATGCTCTCGCAGCCGCAACTCAGGCCAAGCCTGCCTAGCCAGTGAGCCAAAACCTGGCGCCAGCGTCAAAGCGTCGCCGAGAACGGTAGTCGCTGCGCTGTCACGGCAGTCGCTGTGGCAGCGGAATACGCTACAGTTTTGCGTAGGGATCGGTGCGCAACGGCATCGGTCCCTGGGCGGGATCGCCCGCGAAGGAGGCCGGCTGCAGCCATGCGGCTCCGCGGCCGCTCAGCCGGCTCTCTTCCGCGCTATCAAAAGCCGGGAGAAAATCATGCGAAGATTGCTTCTATGGGGGTTCGCACTTGGGATTGCTTCGGCAGGGATTACGGCGACCAGCGGTCGCTCGCAAGCCGGCCCTATGGCGCCGCTGGGCGTGCGTCAGGCCGCCGACGAGCTTCGTCTCGCGGAAACTGTCCAGTTCGTCTGGAGGGGCCATCGCTATTGTTGGTACAATAGGGGATGGCGCGGTGGCGGCTGGTATCGGTGTGGTTTTGCTTCGAGGCGCGGCTTGGGCTGGGGTGGTCCGGCGGGATGGCACGGATGGCGACGGCCAGGCCACCGCCCGGTCACTCGGCCTCCGAGACTTGGTCGGCCAGGAATCGAGCGTCCGCGACCACTCCCACAACCGTTCCCTGGCAGGAGCTGACGACATTTTTGTATGTCGTTCGCCGGCCGCGACGTGGCAGGCCAGTCGGAGCCCGCCATGGCCTTGAAGGAGCCGCAAAAATGCGCGGGCCAAGCGCGCGATGCCGTGCTGGTCGATCTCGCGCTGCAGGGCGGTGGATCGCACGGCGCTTTTACCTGGGGGGTGCTCGATCGGCTCATGGATGAGACCTGGCTGCGCATCGAGGCGATATCGGGCACGTCGGCCGGCGCGATGAACGCCGTCGTGCTGGCGGGCGGTTTTATGACCAACGGCCGGGCCGGCGCCAAGTCTGCATTGGAGGCCTTCTGGCGGCGGGTCGCTGACTCAGCGCGGTTCAGTCTCATTCGGCGAAGTCCGCTGGACGTCATCCTCGGTCGCTGGACCCTTGATACGTCGCCCTTCTATCTCGCCTTCGATCTGGCGAGCCGCGTGTTCTCGCCGTACGACCTCAATCTTGCCGGCACAAACCCTTTGCACCAGGTCCTCGCCGAGTCGGTCGATTTTCGACAAATCGCGAACTCCCCGATCCGCTTGTTCGTGACGGCGACCAACGTTCATACCGGCCGCGGGCGTGTGTTTCGCAACGCCGAGCTTACACCCGACGTTCTGCTCGCTTCCGCCTGCTTGCCCACCCTGTTCCGCGCGATAGAGATCAATGGCGAGCCCTATTGGGATGGCGGCTACTCCGGGAACCCGACGATCACACCGCTCGTACGCGAGTGTGACTCGCATGACACGCTTCTCGTCGCCGTCAACCCGGTCGAGCGACCCGGGACACCGCGCTCTGCGCGCGAGATCCTCGATCGGTTGAACGAGATTGCGTTCAACGCCACGCTGCTCAAGGAGTTGCGCATGATCGCGCTGCTGCGGCAGGTCGCGGACGCCGGGAGTTCCGAGGGGCGCAAATGGGCCGAGATGCGCATCCATCTGATCGCGAGCAAGGTTCTGGCCGGGCTGGGCGTCTCGTCAAAGCTCAATGCCGAGTGGGACTTTCTCTGCATGCTGCGCGACGAAGGCCGCCGTGCCGCGGAGGCATTCCTCGCCGCGAACGACCGGAATATCGGCAGGCGTTCCTCGATGGATTTGGATTTGCTCTTGCAGCAGGTTTGACGCCATGGGCCTCGTCGGAATCCTGGTTGCCCTTGGCCTGCTCATCTGGCTCTCGTTCCGCGGATGGAGCGTGCTCCTGCTGGCGCCGGCTGCCGCGATCGTCGCTGCGGCTTTCGCCGAAGAGCCCCTGCTCGCCCATTGGACGCAGACGTTCATGGGCGGCGCTGCGCAGTTCATCGCGCAATTCTTCCCAATATTTCTGCTCGGTGCGCTGTTCGGCAAGCTGATGGACGACAGCGGTTCGGTCCACGCGATTGCCCATTTCATGAGCACCAAGCTCGGGGCGCGTCGCGCGATTCTTGCCGTTGTGCTTGCCGGCGCGATCGTCACCTACGGCGGGGTAAGCCTTTTCGTCGCCTTTTTCGTTTTGGCGCCGATGGCACGGGAAATGTTTCGCGTCGCGAACATCCCACATCGGCTCATGCCGGCCACCATCGCTCTGGGCACCTCTACATTCACGATGTCGGCAATGCCCGGAACGCCCGCGATTCAAAATACGATTCCGATGCCGTTCTTCGGAACCACGCCGTTTGCCGCGCCCGGATTGGGCATCGTCGCTGCGGCGATCATGCTTGCATTCGGGCTCTGGTGGCTCCGCCGCGCCGAGGGATCGGCACGCAAGACCGGTGAAGGCTATGGCGGAGACGCAGAGCTCGTCAGCGGAGCGGTCGCTGACGATCAGTTCATCCGCGAGCGCGCGACATCGTCCCACGAGTTCGATCCGGCCGAAATAATGCATGGCAAGCGCGGCGACGTGCGGCCACCGATCGGCACGGCGATCATCCCGCTTCTCGTGGTCGTGGGCGTGAATCTGCTGATGTCGCTCCTGATCCTGCCACGGCTCAATTTCTCGTTCCTCGCGCAGGAGCGCTGGGGCGGGACATCCCTTGCCGGCGTCGCCGGGGTGTGGTCGGTCGCAGTCGCTCTCGCCGCCGCCGCGGCGACGCTCATCGCGCTCAATCGAGCCCGTCTGACGGATCTAAGGGCGAGCATGGATGCCGGCGCAAACGCCTCGGTGCTCCCCATTTTCAGCGTGGCGAGCCTCGTCGGCTTTGGAGCCGTCGTCGCTGCGCTACCGGCCTTTGTGTCGGTGCGCGACTGGGTACTGTCGATCTCCGGCGGTCCTATCGTCTCTCTCGCCATCGCGATAAACGTTCTTGCTGCCTTGACCGGATCGGCCTCCGGCGGATTGACCATTGCGCTCGATGCCCTTGGTGACACTTATTTGCAGATTGCCCAGACGTCTCACATTGACCCGGCGCTCATGCATCGCATTGCCGTGATCGGTTCCGGCACCCTCGATAGCCTACCGCATAACGGTGCCGTCGTGACGCTGCTTGCGGTCTGCGGTTCGACCCATGGCAAGAGCTACTTCGATATGGTGATGGCCAACATCGTTGGGCCGATCATCGCCTTGACCCTCGTCATTTTTTTGGGTTCGATGATCGGATCATTCTAGGAGGGACGACGAGGACGCTATCGACGCGATCTTGTCCGCCGTAAGGGCCGACTTCGAACTCGTGAGCCGTTATTGAAGGCCTGATTGGCCTGTATCGACGTGCGACCTTACCGCCTCGGGCAGCGCCAGCGATCTACGCATAGCCGGCGCCCATCAGGTTACCGCGGTTCTCAGCCTCTGAGCCGGAGACGAGTGAACATTCCGGCAAGTGGCGCGCAGAGTGCGCAATTTTGCAGTGTGATCACGCGCTACCAAATGAGGTAGGTATGACATGTTGGCGGTTGTGGTAGCTTCTCAAGGTTGATGATCGAAGCTGAGCAGCGAACAACTCAGCTCGTTACAATCCCCTTAGGCTAGGAGACGTCGAATGACCGCGAATATAACCGAAGACGAGAAACGCGAACGGCGGGCACGTCCAGAGCCCGGACTGGCCCAGGCATCGGGCGGCGGCCCCGACGGCTTAAGAGAAGCAGCGGCAGCGGCATCACGCATTCCATTAATTTTTCCGGAATGGGAAAAATCGATCGAAGCGACAAGGCACCTGTTCGCGACGGCACTAAAGGACGGATTAAGTTTCGCCGCTTCCTCTCTGCACGACCAGGCCAACTTTCTGAGAAATCTTTCCGACTCCAAGACTCCCTCGGAGCTCCTGAAGTGCCACCTGGACTTTGCGGAGAAGTTCTGGTCGAAGTCGTTCAGCCAAGGCTCGAAGATATTGGATCATCTCAAACCACAGCCATCATCTGCGGCAAGCCAAGCAATCCACCGAGCTTGAAGCAACGGCCCGACGGTACTCTGCTTCATCCGGGGCCACACGTCGGCGGTCGGGGACGTTGTGGAGTCCGCCGTGAAGAACGCGGACGAGCGCTGATTTAAGCGATGTTTTGAGCCGGGACAGTTTCGGCGAGCGCCCGGATGATGGTACGCAAGAGTTCTGCGAGCCATCGCAGGAGCAGGCCGAAGTTGTAGCCGGCCGCTGCGAGGACGGCGTTGATACGGTCGCCGACGCGGCCTTTGAGATAGTTGCGGTCCATGCGGTTCTCGGCCTTGACGTGACCGATGACGGGTTCGACAGCCGCACGACGCTTCATCTCGCGCCGGATGGAAGCCGTGACGCGACGGACCTGGCCTGAGATCCAGACCCTGAGCCGGTGCGGGTGGTTGTGGCCGCGGTACCCTTTGTCGACATGGATGCGGCGAGCCTCCACGCCGGTGAGCTTCTCCATGTCGGCGACCACGGGGCCGAGCGTGTGCCCGTCGAAGGGATTGCCGTGCAGCGCCTTGGCATGGAGCACGAACTGTCCGCCCTTCGGGGACGTCACGGGGGTGGCGATGCTGACCTTGCAGCCGAACTCGTAAGGCGCGCGGGCTTTCCCCTTGCCGATGCACTCGACCTCCGGCGCATGTAACGCATAGACTTTGGGGCCGCGCTGATGCTGATCCTGGCTGCGCACCCGCTGCGCCAGATCGAGCAGCGGGCCGAAGCGCGCTTCCAGCACCGCATCGCCATCAATCTTGCGGCGGATGTCGCGGATGATCCGGCCAAGCCGCGTCCGCAAGAACTTGAGTTGGCGCCGGGCGCGCTTGAACTGATGCGCGTGGGTATAGCGGCCGACCATGATGGCGGCGCGCTTCGCCAGGCGCAGATAGCTCTGGCGCAGCGGCACACGGTTGCGCTTGGCGAACCCGACGAGCTTGGTGATGGCCCGATGCATCAGCCGTGCGTCGGTCGGATGCGCAACGGCCTTTGGCTGCACCGTGGTATCGACCACCACCCGCTCCAGGTCGTTAGGACCAAGGGCGCCAGTCTTGTGTGCCACCGACAGACTTTCCTGGATCAGCGCGACGAGCTGCTCCTCGCCGAGCCGCTGGCGCCAGCGCGTCATCGACGATCGATCGAACGGCAGCCGGTGGCAGAAGCTCAACTCGCCGCAGAAGTATTGATAATAAGGGGTTCTCGATCCAGCGGGCGCACAGCACCTCATCCGAGAGATTGTGCATGTGCTTCAGGATGAACAGGCCGGCGACAAGCCGCGTCGGCAGGCCGGGCTGCCCCGGACCGGTTTGGCACACCGAACCAAAGCGGTCATCCAGAAACTTCCAGTCGATCAGCGCCGCCAACCGCACCAACGGGTGGCCCATGTCGATGATTTGATCAAGCGCCGGAAGCAACAGGTCTTTCTGGCGATCATCCCGCGGTTTGCTCATCGCCGTCCCCAATGCCGATGACCCGCCGTCAGGGAATCACGAATCGCTCGAAAGCAAAATCCCAAAACGCAAGAAACCGCGGCCCAACACCCGGCTTTCCTGCAAAATCGAATACTTTATCGAGACAACTTCTGCCTATCTCTCAGGCCGATCCGCATTCTTCACGGACGACTGTGGATACTGCATCCGGCTCGACCTGAGAGCACCTCCGTCCGCCTCCTGCTCGATATGGAGCTCAGATGGCGCATCGAACGCGACTATCAAGCAACGGTCGGCCGTCAGCATTATGTGAAGGCGCGATGGTTGCGGCTTCCATTACCACGCCATGTTATGCATCGCGCCCGAAGGAGGATGTTTCCGTCCTCCCGATCTCATCGGCTGGAGTCCCAAAAACCTCAAACTTCTCACAAATCAAAGTCCCTGCACTCCCGCTCAGAACCGAGCGTCATGCCGAATTTGGTCACTACCATGGCAGCGGCTCCTCAAGAGCGTCGTTGGCTGGACGCCTAGATGTCCGAGTTTGCGCAATCCGAGCGAGGCCCATGCGTCCGATCTGTGACGCCTCAAGAACCGGTTTTCATGTCCGATTTGACAGGATGGTAGCCTCGTGTGCGCCGTCATGCGCAATATTATGAGTGCGCCGCTTTCGGCCCTCGACGAAGCACTCGCCCCTTGCAATTCACCCTCGTACGAGCAGTGGAGAACAGAGCTCTCCAGCTGCACAAGACAGGTGGGACCGCACAAGGCCCCCTCACCTGGAGATCGATGATATTCATTGAGCAGTTTCGCCGGGCTCCATAGCGTCGATATTCTTCAGCATTAGCTCGCGCAAGAGCGTCGATCCGGGGATTCTGACTTCCTTGCCGTCGCGCAGTCTGCCGATTGCAACGAGCAGCTTGCGGATATCATAGGTCGAATTGAACACCTCCGGCACACCGCGTTCAACGTTGAGGAGCGTGTAGGCGGCTTCCATCGCAGTGCGAACTGCGTATTCGGTCGTGAAGATGCAATCGCGCTCCGCCGACTCAGCAAACTGGCCGATGAAGGCAAAATTGACAGCGCCTTTGGGCACAACATTTGGTCGATCACCCGCCTGCCGCGGCATGAAGAAAGATGTGACGTAGGGCATCATCACCGGCACTGTTTTTGCGGCTGTCGCGGCCAGTCCCGGTATTTCATCGATCGGCACGCCGAGGTGATACAACCATTCCTGCGTAATTTCCTCGCCCGTGCAATCTTGCATCGGTTTGTTCACGTAATCGCCGGGCTTGTCGACGAAAAGTGAATAGAGCCAGACGACGATCTGATCACTGGGCTGGTGCTTGAAATGCGGTTGACGGTTTACAGTCCAACTGAGCAGCCAGTTCGAATCCTTCGCCGTGACGACCCCTCCCGTGACGACCTTGCCGCTGAACGGATCGCGTTTGGCGATCTTGCGGATATAGGCCGGAATGCGCGCGTCAAGAGTCGTGATCGTTGCCGATTCCCATTTTGTTGCAGGGATATTGCCGCCGAAGACGTCCGGGCGGCCGAAAGCCGCGTCCTTGGCCGCAATACGCCGCCACAGATCCCAAGCTGGCGCCGGGCCTTCGTCAACCCTGGAGGGCGTGTGATGGTCTCCCTTGTCCGAGTTTTCAGTGAGCGACCCGATCGTTATGAATACAAGATCGTCGGCGCCAAGGCCGATACCGCCGGCGACGCCATCCTCCAGCCAGTGGATGGCCGTGGCCTGCTTGCATCCGGCCTTTAAGTCGAAATCGACATCGGTGACTTCGACGTCGTAGCGGAAGTTGACGCCCTGCTCCAACAGCCATTTGCACAACGGTAGAACCAGCGATTCATACTGATTGTACCTGGTAAACTTCAGCGCACTGAAATCCGGCAGGCCTCCGATATGGTGGATGAACCGATGCAGATAAAGCTTCATCTCCAGGGCGGAATGCCATTCCTCAAAGGCGAACATCGTCCGCCAATAAAGCCAAAAATTGCTGAAGAAGAACTCTTTCCCAAACACTTCGTCGATGCGCTTGTTCTCCATCTCCTCACGGGAGGCAAGAAAGACGGCAATCAATTCCTTCTGCGCTTCTTCGCTCAGAGTGAAAAGGCCGTCGGTACGCGCATCCTGTCCCCGGTTCACCGTCGCCCGCTGCAGCGAGTAGTTCGGATCATCCTTGTTCAACCAGTAGAATTCGTCGAGCACGCTGGCACCTTCGATTTCCAGCGACGGGATCGACCGGAACAAGTCCCATAGGCACTCGAAATGATCCTCCATCTCGCGGCCGCCCCGGATCACGAAGCCCCTTCCCAGGTCTTGGTTACCGTCGAGCGCTCCACCGGGGATCTTCAGCCGTTCGAGGATGGTGATCCGGTCGCCACGCATATGGCCATCGCGGATCAGGAAGGCCGCACCGGAAAGCGCCGCCAGGCCCGCACCGACCAGCCATGCCGTCTTGCTGTCCGCACCTTCGGGTTTGCGGGGGCGGGCAAAGGCTTCGTAATTTCCGCTACCGTAATACATGGAACATTCCGTCCGATTGGATCGACAATCCTTGGGCTCATTAAAAGATGTTCTCGGGCGCCAGGCATTTGCGCGGGACGCCGATCGTTAGACCGCCTTCGATGACGATCTCGGAACCGGTAAGGTAGCTGGACTCGTCGCTGAGTAGGAACAAGACTGCCTGCGACACTTCCTGCGGCTCGGCTGCCCGCCCGAGTGGAACGGGGAAAAGGGAGGACTCGAAGCTCTCGGTCATCGGGGTGGCAATGAAGCCGGGATGGATCGAGTTGACGCGGACCCCCGAGGCTGCGGCTTCCAGCGCAGCGGATTTTGTTATGCCCCGAACGCCGAACTTGGAAGCGACATAGGCGTGGAGCCCGGCACTGCCCCGCAGCCCCTCGACCGAGGAGATGTTGACGACCGAACCTCCGCCGGCGCGCCTGATGGCCGGCAGGGCCGCCTGCATTCCGAGGAATACACCGGTCAGATTGACGGCGAGGGTCTTGTTCCACTGATCGAGCGGGAACTGCTCGATAGGGGCCATGTTGGCGATCCCGGCGTTGTTGACTAGCCCATGCAGCGCGCCGAAGCGCCGCTCGGCGCTTGCGACCGCCTCGGCCCACTCCTTCGGCTGGGTAACGTCCTGAGGGACATAAACCGTGGATTCGCCCAGTTTAGCGGCGAGAGCCTCCCCTTCTATATGAAGAATATCAGTGATTACGACCCTCGCCCCCTCAGCCACCAGCAGACGCGCGTGAGCCGCACCCATCCCGCGAGCTCCGCCGGTCACCAGAATAACCTTGTTCTTCAAACGTCCCATGATCCTTGCCTCGTGCCGTTGGTCAATGGCGGTGCAGCGTCTTCCAGGCGTCGAAGAGGACGCGGGGATCATGCTGGCCCTTATAAAAGGGCGAGACCGGACGCTGGATGTCGAGCAAGCCGAAAACGGCGGTCTGCGCCGCGCGCACGGAATATTCGACGGTAAAGACAACGTCGTCGGGAATCTCGCAGAACTGGCTGATGAAGGCGAGGTTGCGCGATCCCTTCGGGATGACCTTCGGCCGGTCGGTCCTCACGCGCGGCATGAACTGGGCGGTAATGTAAGGCATCATCGCCGTTATGACGCGCGAAGTGTCGAGGATGTGCGGAATACTCTCTGTGAATCGCAGGTGCGAAAGCAATTCGATGAGAATTTCACGCCCCGTGCACTCCGACATGGGCTTATGCACGAAGTTACCCGGCTGGTCCGGGAAGAGCCCATAGCCCCACCACACCAAGACATTCTTCGGCTGTTCGTAAAAGTGCGGTTGACGATTAAGGACGACGGTCAGGAGCCAATTGGAGTCTTTGATCGTTACCAGTCCGCCCTTGCCGGCTCTGCTGCCGGAAAAGGCTTCGAGCCGGTCGAAGAAGCTCGAATCGTCCGCCGTGACTGTGAACGATTCCCATTTGGACTGGTCGATCCTGGAAACGAAGACGGCGGGGCACCCGAAGTCTGGACTCTTGGCAGCCAGACGTTCCCAAAGTTTCCACGAACCTCCGTTTCGCGTCGTATTCAGCGCCGGAACCGTGTCCATCGAACCGTAGCTGGTGTCGGACGTCATTGATCCGTTGGTCACGAACACTAGATCCTGTTCAGCCAGATCGATGACGCGATCTTCACCGCCCTGCCGATAGTGCAAACGCGTCGCGGTCTTCTGCCCGCCTTCGATCACAACATCAATATCGGTCACTTCCGCCCCCATCTCAAGCCGCACGCCCCGGGCCTTCAACCATGCAACGATCGGGCGGACCATGGCGTCGAACTGGTTGAACTGCGTGCGGTAAATGCCTGCCATGGTGTCGATCGTCGAGAACAGATGCAGGAAGCGTAGACAGTAGCGCTTGAACTCGATCGCACTGTGCCAAGGCGCAAAAGCAAAGGTCGTGGACCAGATGAACCAGAAGTTGCTGCGGAAAAAGTGGGGTTCGAACCAGTCCTGGATCGTCCTGATGTCGAGCACCGATTCTGGAGTCGCGCAAAGCGCGATCAGGTCGAGCCGATCCCTCTCCCTGAAACCCAGATCGGAGACGTCGACGATCTGACCGCCCGAAACCAGACGCGCCCTGTCGTTCCAGAAGAACTCCTGATGGAACTCCATCAGCTCGTCCTTCGCCGATTTCATGGGGTCGCCAATTGAGGGGATGAAGGACAACAAGTCGTAGGTGCAATTGAACCTTTCCTCGAACATGCGGCCGCCGCGCATGACGTATCCATCCTTCGGATTGCCATGCGCGTCGAGGCTTCCGCCGAACTGCTCCATCTGCTCGAACAGAACGATATTCGGGCCCGATAGCCCGCCCTCCTTGACGAGGTAGGCCGCTGCGGCCAAGGCAGCGATGCCTGTTCCGACCAAATAGGCGTTGCGAGGAGCCACCTGCTTCGGTGGATCAAGGCGGGAAACGAGAGAAGCAGAGCGCATAAAGTTCTCCGGCATGCAGCGGTTGGAAATATAGATTCCATGCAATCGGCGCGCCGATGGCGGCGCGTGCTAAAAATATGATCGCGAACCACCGTTCCCGGGACTGCATAATCAGCAAGCGCCGAAGCTCTTCGACGTACACAAGCCATATGCAGACGCCGTCGGGCGCCTGACCATAAGCAGCAATAGCGCCGCGTTGATCGGAATCGACCAAGTCATACCAGCAGCGGCTGTGCGCCGCGCAAGGAGCTGGTTGCGGGCCCTTCTTGAAGACGGAATGCAAGCGTCGTCATGTCGGGTTTCCAACCGACCCGTCGCCAACCAGACAAGACAGAAAGCAACTGGACAAGACGGAAATTGAGTTGGTTCCGGTTGTCACTTTTGCCGAACCCGACCATATTGCAGCACGACGATGCCAAGGTGACGTTACAAGGTGCTTGGCCAGCGACCGGGTCGAGTTCGAGCGCAAGCACTAGCAGTCCTTGCCATCTCGCTAAAGTCTTTCGGGATGGCGAGGCACTCTTCGCCTAGAGCCCGTGAGCCTTCATTTCGTCTGCAAGGTGCTCCAAACTCTGAGACTTCGGGCTGTGAGGCTGGCACTGGCCAGTTCTCTCCAGGACTTCCGCACCTCCATCCAACGGCCCTTTCGAGCGGGCAGGGTGTCGAGCATTTTCTCGGCAATCGGTGCAAGGCGCGCGGCTTCCGAGTTCGGGTCGCACTTGGCATCTTCGAGAATTTTAAGAGCGGTCGTTTCGGACCGCCTCCACCCCGACTCGGTGAACCTGCTCTCCGCGAAATACTCAAAACAGGTCCGGAACGTCAAAGCGCGGCCGATGATCGTATGGGCTGGTAAGCCCGCCTCACTCAGCCACCTCCGAAGACAGTCGCACCACACTCGGCTGCTGAGGTCGAGAAGGTCCGCACCTTCGAAGACCAAAAGCGCCGCCATGCCAGCGATCTCGCATTGCACCCCGTCGTCCTGTTTTTCGAACCAAGCTCGGATTGCATGCAACGGCGTCACCGGCCGATTCACAACCGGTACCTGCGCCGTGCCGGCGCGATGGAACTGGACCACGTTTTCCAGCGGTGGCATGCGCGGCCACGGCCTCCCCTCTGCGTCCCACAAGACCCAGCGCTCGGCGATCTTCTTTGCCTCTTCGGGAGACCTGCTTCGCCAAAGCTCCTTGAGCGCCTCATTGACGTAATATGAGACGTCAGCTTTCAGACCGCATGTACGTGCTATTGCCGCGAGACGACCGGCGTCAATCAGCCGTGCCGCGAAATTGTTCTCTGCGTTCATTTGCCGAGGCCTTGCGCGCCCTTTCTAGCGCGTCCTGTTCATCCGGCTCGATGTGATCAAACCAAGAGCCCGGGGGAAATGTCGCAATACGCTTGGCAAGGAAGGATTGCGGCTCCCACTCTTGTCCCTCGCGCTTCTCGAAGGTGATGCCCCCCTTGCGGGTAAAATAACGGGGTCCCGGAATATTGCAGTTCACCAAAGTAGCACGCGCCACAGATCACCTTTCGTGGCCTGATTCTAGTCCACCTTCGGCAAGTAATCCACGCTAACAGGTTCAACGATCGTGCAACGGCCGTGCCCGAGGAGATTACCCAGCTTGCCTTGCGCGGTCGTGACGAAGTTGAAATTGGTCGGCTCATGCAGAAAGCGAAGGTTCACGTTCTCTTCGCCGTCAGCGACTTCACCGGCAATCAATGAGAGCGCGAAGGCCCGCCAGCTCAATTCCATCGGCTTCGCATATGTCGACGCAATCTTAATCGCTCCGTCCGGTCTGACCTTCCAGGTGATAACGTATTCTTCGAGTGATCTGTGGTGGCGGTGCCTAGTCCACGAAAGAAAGACATACTCAGATTGATCAATTGCTCCGGCAACTCCCCACGTTCGTGGAACGAAGTGCGCCACCTTCGCGACCCTGGAAATAATTTGTTCTACTGTCTCGCCGTCTTGTGCTCGCCACATCGACTTGACCTTGTCGACAAGTGGATTGTCGTCGGCGCGAACACTGTTGCTCGTGGCGGCCTCAGCCAGGCAGATCAGCAGCAGGCCGAGACAGAACCAAAGCACGCGTCTTCCAACCATTTTGTTCATAAGTCCGCCCATCCGCTCTTGTCGACACGCCAATTCTAAAGCGGACCAACCGCCGAATGCGCTATTCGCGATAGATAGAAGTTAGCGGCGACGTGACGCAGGTGCCCGCCAGTGTCGCGCACGAGCAGGCGCGCCGTCCCCCGTCTATGTCACGCGCCGCTAACCTCGGGGGCCAGCCACAGCTTCAACTTGCGATGGTGGCCATGCCCAAGGGAGGGCACCCCGGGCATATCGAGGGTCTGCATTCTTCGTGCCAGGCAATGGCCGGCAGTTGGCACCATGTTTGTGTTGGCCTTGTCCGCTTTCCGACTTGTGCACGTCTTAATGTTTGCACCTAAGGCCTATCCAGAACGACTTCATGTCGATCGTTGTCGGCCTCGCAATTATCGACAGCGCAAGCGAACGTCTTGCTGCCAGTTCCGACGCGGATGAGAAGCCCCTAGCTTACCGTCATCGCCGTTGTTTGAGTCGGCGCTGTTGCAGCAAGGTTGACGCTCAAGCCCGGCCGCGCTTTTGCACGCCTGCGACCAAAACTTCCAAGGCGGCGACTTGGCGCTCCTGGAGCCTGAGGGCGGCATCGGCCAGCTGTGCTTGGCACTCTACAGCCGCGACGATGCGGCGCCGCTCTTCAGGGCGAAGCGCTTCGACGTCGGCATCGAGGGGGTCCTCGGCTTCGAGCAAGCGGATTATGCGGTCGCGCGTTCGGACCTCTGCACGCGCAATGGCGCGTATCAGCCTGCCGCCCATCTCCTCGCCTTCGCTATTCATGATTAGAGGCCCGCGTTTCCACGCCATCGCGTCGGTATGGGCCTCGATTCGCTCAGCGCCGATCCGTGCTGCTCAACGATTTCGTGAGCATCTGCCTGATGGACCGACTCACAAACGGCCTTACCAGCCACCCGAAGACACCTACCGAAAGACACGAACCGCAACACGCCGAGCACACCCCAAACAGCCATTTTGATTGTGGGCCTCTCTGCGTTGAGCTGGTTCAATATGCCTACGTTGGTCCAGTATCGGTAAAAAACGACCGCGAGGCTCCTACCAGAAATGGCGGGCATCCCAAATCAACGCGCTCGCTCAGCATGCTGCTGGCTCCACAAATGTCTTGCGCCTTAGTCAACTACTGAGCTTGGTTATTGATGGAGAGGACCGACACATGGCAGTCGTCCCCGATGAACCATCGGGGAGTCAATTCGTATGAAGAACGTCCTGCTGGGTGCAGTATGGGTCATCGGGCTGTTGACTTCTTCTTTTCAACCGGATTCGTGGGCGGTCCGCCTGGCGCTCTTGCAGGGACCGCGCGTATTGGTCAGGACGTTGATATCGGTTTGGTCGGCGTGAACTACCGCTGGGGTGGCGCGCCGGCTGCGAGATATTGAGTCGCCAGGACGAACGACTTTTTTTGAAGTCGTGACCGGCTGAACCGCCGGTTTTTTCGAAGGTAATGACTCAGCGAACTCCCTCCACGCGCAAGTGGATGAGCGCGTCATGCGCATGCTGCCGCACGACCTACCTCCGGGCAGCCGTTGAGGCTAGTCAGAGGCATGTTTCCTGATCGCGTGCGGCCGCGCTGGGTTGACAGCATGCATGTCCGATGGCTTCGAATTTGCAGGATCATCGGTACGAGCCGACCTCATGGCGACGGCTACTCCCGATGCGCAGCAAGATGGGTGGTTGGATAGTGACGGTCGCCATCTTCAAGGATGACAGCGATGAGGACAAAGAGCTCAGGCACGCAACGTACGTGGTTGCCGTCAACGATCCAGCAGAAGCCGTGAAGCTGAGCCTGAAAGACTGCGGCGCCAAGGCCCGAATGCTAAACAGATCGAGGAAGAACAGTTGCAAAGGCCAGGCTTGCAGTCCGGCAAGCTGATCGCCATACACGATGACGAGATCGACCCAATCACCGCGCGGCCGCGGCGTCACTAAGCGCTGCAGGTCCGATCTCGTTCAGTCGCGTCCCGGTTGATGACGCGCATGTCCGGAAGTCGCCATCGAAGTGCGAGTAGCTATTCGAGGTCGCGCTTAAGGCGCAGCGTTCTGCATCTGTTTAAGCGGAGAGGCGGTGCGATCGTTTGACACGCTGGTTGCTGAGACATGTATGGCTCGGCTGCTCATATGTTCACGCCCCCCATGAGACAGCAAAGCCTCTTCATGCGCAAACTCGCGCGGGTGGCCCTCCAGCCGCGCGCGCACTTTTTCGTCGCCGGTCCGCGGAGATTATTCCATCATGCGTAAAAAGGCTTTGGACTATGCCATAGAGGCGCTTAAGAAATAGTCTCAAGAGAAGATCGCAACCAGCATCGCGCTTACAGAGCTTGAGGCAAGCAAGCCGACACCTAGGCTACCGCTAGAACGATAACGCAGGCGAGACCGGGCATCGGGCACAGCAGCTTCTTGCCTGCGTCGGCGCCCGAGGTCACCGGTATCAACCGCGCTGACGTCGCCTCGCTTTCGGTGAAAACATAGACCGGTATCGCAAAACCATGATGCGCCAGGCGGAAGCCGTTGTTGATCGCCCTCACCTGCACGGCGATGAAGTTGCCATCGATCGTGCCCCGCCAGACGGGTTCGACCGGCCCCCATCTCGACACGAGGTTGTGCGGATTGCCGGGCAGCCCGTCGGTGCCGATGAAGAGCACCGCAATGGCGTCGTCTTCACGCGGGATAGGATGCGCGTGCAAGGCTGTGGATCGACGCCTTCGTGATGCTGAAAACGTCTTCGCGGCGAGCGACCCTGAAGGAAATATCGCCCTCGAGCGTCATGAGAAGTGACTCCAGGTGTGCCTTGTCCGGTTTGCAATTTTTCCGGTGTCCGGTCATGCGTGGGTCGGCGGATCACGGCACTCTTCGGCGAATATCCTTCCTAAACTATAAGGAGAACCCCGAGCAGATTCTCTTAGCCGTGAAAACGAACCACTTCATATTCGCTCTTTACTACGTATTGATGGATCTTTTGCGCGGTACCACGCAAGGCTCCTGCAGACTTCGGTCAGGATGCGCGGCTAGTCACCCTGAATCGAGCTAGTCCGCTGAAAATCCTCCGGGATTTCCTGCCAGCGGCCCAGAGCGGCGACGAAGTTATCATAACACGCTCCGGCTTGTGCCCTCGGGGCCTTGGCGACCGGTTCGGGAAGTGGCGGTGTCGTGGTGAGCCAGAAGCGGATGAAGAGAGCGATGGTTTCGACCGAGATCCCGATAGGTGGGCGATCCGGCGGTCGATTTGGTCGAGGCGCTTGGCGATGGCGGCTTCCGCGATGAGCGACATCGAACGTTTGTGCTGACCGATTTCGGCAAATGGCGCGCAATCATTTGCACTCGGCACCACACCTGCACGCGCCGGAGGCGTTGCGGAATCGCTTGCTCTGTCTAGCGGTCCGTTGCAGCTCTCTCGGCATCGTCGTTCCCTGCGCGCGGGATGACTTGCCCACAATCACCGGATGACGTCCAGCAGGCGGGCGAGCGCGGCCTCAAGCTTGTTTTTGGCGCCTTCGGTTTCAGCGAGACGTTCGCGCGTATCCTCAACGACCTGTTCGGGGGCTCGAGTGATCTTCGCCCGATAAAAGTGGACTGGTTTAGGCGGCCTTTAGCTCCATCTTGATCGGGGCGATGTATCCCACGGCGGAATGGAGCCTTGTTCGGTTGTAGAAGCCCTCGATGAAGGCGAAGATATCGCGTTGGGCTTCGGCGCGGCTCTTGTAGTTGCGATGATGAACGAGCTCGGTCTTCAAGGTATGGAAGAAGCTCTCCATCGGGGCATTGTCGTAGCAATCGGCCTTGCGGTTCATCGATGTGGTGATGCCGGCGCCGGTGAGAGCGTTGCGATAGGCGTGTGAGGCATACTGGACGGATTCAAACGGTCGTCGCAACACCAATTGTTTTCATTCATGACAGAAATTCGTCAAGCGCTTCTGCCGGCGTTTTCCAGCCCAGTATCTTTCTCGGTCGGGCGTCGAGGGCCGCTGCTACAGCGGATATCTCGTCGGCGCTGTGGATGCTCAGGTCTGTGCCTTTCGGAAAGTACTGCCGTAGCAACCCGTTGGTGTTTTCGGTAATGCCGCGCTGCCAAGGGCTTTGCGGGTCGCAGAAGTAGACTTGGATGCCCGCATCGAACTTGAGGCGGTCGTGCTGAGCCATTTCGGCTCCTTGATCCCAAGTCAGCGTGCGACGTAGCTCTTCCGGCAAAGTGATGATGGTGCGCGAGATCGCGTCACGCACGGCTTCCGCCCCGTGTCCCGCAAGCGCAGCTCCGTTCTTCTTGCGCGGAGCTTCCGCCATGCCCCGCTAACCGGGGAAGGTGCAATAGCATTGTGAAGCGCGTGGTGCGTTCGACCAACGTGCCGATCGCCGAGCTGCCAAGACCGAGGATGAGGTTTCCCTCCCAATGTCCCGGCAGGTCGTGACGGCTGTCGGTGGTGCGCACACGGCGCGGCGGTGCCATGATGGCGCGGATGCCGTGCCGACGCATCATCCGCTCGATCCGGCCGCGGCTGGCGCCACGGCCCTGCCTGTGCAGGACGGCATGGACGCGGGGACTGCCGTAGCGGCCGCTGCTGCTTGATGGACTTGCTGGATCGCAGCCAGGAGCGTGGCATTGGATTTTGTCCGCTCGCTCACGGGGCGATCGCGCCAGGCGTAGTAGCCGGCCGGTGAGACCTCGAGCACGGCGCACATCAGCCGTACCGGAAAGGCATCGCGGTGGTCTTCAATGAAGCGGAAGCTCATGTCCGGGTTCCGGCAAAGATCGCGATCGACTTCCTAAGAAACAGCCGGATCGGGGTCGCCCGGAATGGGCTGTAACACGAAGCCGAGATATTTGGCTCGGCGCTGACGGTTAGCGAGGACACGACCGCGATATTGCTGCTCATAGTGATCCGCGCCGGGGTCTCTGTAGTGCATACCGTGCCGGAGGGTGTTGTAGAATAAAACGGCGATCTTGCGGGCGGTCGCTGTCACCGCCTTTGACTTACCCGCACGTGAGGATAGTCGGCGATAGAATTCACCGAGCGCCGTATCGCTCCGCCCGACGGTTGTTGCTGCCAACCGCAACAGTGCGGCTGCCCGACTGGACGATCTCCGTGTGCGCGAGGACAACACCTTGCCGCCAGAGATTTTGTTGCCTGGCGCAAGGCACTGCCAGGGGGTAAAGTGCTTAGCGCTCGGCCATGCTCGCACATCGGTGCCACACTCACCGACGAGCTTCAATGCCAGTGATGGACCCCGCCCATGGATCTCAGTCAGATCGACGCCGAGCACGCTGTACAGTGCGGTCCTGACATCGAAGGTAGGCGCGTTGACCTGTTTGGTCTTGATACGTGGCTTGGATAGCTTTCCGGTCGGCTTCGCGCCTTTATTGTTCAGTGCCGCGATCAGGACCTCGAGCTTGCGGTCGCAGTCCAGCATCTTCGCCTGGTAGACGTCGTAAAGTTCCAGCGACTGGGTCAGCGCGAAGACATGTTCGTGCCGGTCGTTGCCCACCAGTGCCGCACGGATCGTCGCGATGGATGAATGGCATCGCACGTCCCGATAGGTTGCCAAGACGTCAGGATTCCGCAATCGCTCGGATAATCCGCATGCCGGTTGCGCCCGTGATATCGGTGACCACATGATGGAGCTGCAGATTCATCTCCATCAGGGCCTTCTGCATACGCTGGATATGGGCGACGGCATATTCCACCAGCCGCTCCCGTTGGCGTAGATACGCGCGCAGGGTTGCGATCTCGGCATCAGGTCGGAAGCTGCCGCGTAACAGGCCATAGGAGTGAAGCTGGCGCAACCACGCGGCATCGCTGACATCGGTCTTGCGCCCGGGCACGTTCTTGGCGTACCGCGCATTGACCAGAATCACCTCAAACCCGCGCTGCTGCAGGATCTCGTAGACCGGGATCCAATAGACCCCGGTGGATTCCATTGCGACACCCGTCACGCCGCACGTTTTGAACCAGTCCGCCAGCTCATGCAGGTCTCGCGTGAATGTGCCGAAAGAGCGCACAGGCACGTCAGTGCAAGCGGGTTCACCGCAGCCATGTGCATCTTTTATCCGATGTCGATGGCGGCGGCCGCGACGTTGACTCGCCTAACTTCTGGGCGGTCGCCGGCCGTCCTCTTCTTGAGCATGGCAATCCTCCATTCAATGATGAGCAGGAGGGTTTGGGCTATGCCAATCGTCATCTTCCTATCGTCATCTTCCTAATCGGGATCGTCGCCAGGGCGACGTCACCGCTCTCAAGTTCGCATGCCCCCATGGACATGTTTTTTAACGGGGATTGTGCCTCCAATAATTGAACGGCCGCTACCCTCCCAGCCGCCGAGGGTAGCACAAGGCTGTTTCTACGCCGCACAGGCGTGCCACTGTACTGGACCAGTTCTTTAGAATATCGCGCTCCATGCGCAGACGTTCGTTCTCCTGGCGCAACCGGGCGATGTCCGAAGCCTGGTCCGCCGACATCGACGTCGCCTGCGTGGTGAGGCGCCACGCCGCCGATGCCGGCTCCTGCCGGAACTTGTCGACCCAGCGCCGCAGCACCGAGTCGCGCAGACCGAGCTCCTTGGGAACCGACGTGACCGAGCGAAGGCTCGACACCACCAGCTCGACGGCCTGGCGCTTGTACTCCTCGGTAAACGACCGACGTTGACGTTCCATTCGACACCTCCGGGCTCAATGAGCCTACTACAGGTGTCCACTCATTCGGAGGAGGTTCACGCGCGACAAAGTCCGCATTGCCGAGCTTCCTAGAAAGTCTGTCGGCCTCTACGTCAAGGCTAGCGAGTTCCCTAGCGAGGCGCGTGCGCTCGGCCGTCAGCTCTATGAATTCTGCGACCGGGAATGCCAGCGTAGCGCCGGCGATCACATAGGAGATCGCGCCTGCGGGCACCGCACTGACGAACCGTACATCAGAGATGTGGAGCAGATGCGCGATAAGCGGCGCGCTGACCTTCAACGCCTTGCGCTGCGTCTCGGAGGCCTCGACCACCAGAAGCGGTGGGCGCGCTGAGGGAGGAACATTCAGCTCTTGTCGAACCGACCGGCCTTCGGAGATGGCATCAATGATCAGCCTGATTTCCCCATCAGCGGCCGGATCGATCAGGCTCTCCGCGAACTGTGGCCAGGACGCGGTCATGGGGAAGCCCTGGTGCTCGCGTGATGCGCCAATCGCTCGTCTGGGCCCAAAGCTTTTCAGTCAGGAATGGCATGACCGGGTGCAGCAGTTTGAAGGTGACGTCCAACGCCCACGCGGTGACCGCGCGGGTCTCGTTGTGCGCCGCAATGTCGGCACCGTTCAGCCTCGGCTTGATCAGTTCGATGTACCAATCGTAGAACAAGTTTAAAATGAAGCGGTAGAGCGTCTCCGCAGCTTCACCGAAGCCGCACTCCGCCAATGCCACGGGTCACGGTTTTCGCCGTACGGACCGTCTCGCCAATAATCCAGCGGTTCAGCGGCATCGTCGCCCGAACCGGCGAAAATCCCGCTTGTCGCGCGCAGCCGTTCAACTGGGCGAAACGCGAGGCATTTCAGAGCTTGGTACCGAGATTGCGATAGCCTTCAACGCGCTGCCGCGAGAGCTTGATATCGCGTGCGGCGCCCGACATGGCGGTCAGCGTGAAGCACAGGGCGTCGGCTCAGAGCTCATCGAGAGCGCGAGAGGGTCTAAGACGTTCCCCTTGGACTTCGACATCTTCGCGCCGCTCGTATCACGCACCAGGGCATTGATGAACACTCGCCTGAACGGACCCTCGCCCGTCAGCTGCAGGCCCTGCATCATCATCCGAGCGGCCCAGAACGGAATAATATCGAAACCTGTGATGAGAGTGTCCGTTGGATAGAAGCGCTCAAGATCGGTTGTTTGCTCGGGCCAGCCGAGGGTCGAGAATGGCCACAGCGCCGAGGAGAACCAGGTGTCGAGCACGTCCTCGTCCTGAGTCAGCGGCTCGTCGTGGCCATAGTGTAACCGGGCCTGAGCCTTCGCTTTCTCGTCGGTCTCCTCGACAAAGATGGTGCCATCCGGGCCGAACCAGGCCGGGTTGCGATGACCCCACCAGAGCTGACGCGAAATGGTCCAGGGCTGAATGTTGCGCATCCAGTCGAGGTTGGTCGTTTCCCACTGCTTGGGCAGGAAGACCGTATCGCCCTCAACCACGGCCTTGATTGCAGGCTGCGCCAGCACTTCGGCGTTCACGAACCACTGGTCGGTCAGAAAAGGCTCGACCACGACACCCGAACGGTCCCCGTGGGGCACCATGTGGCGAATTTTCTCGGCTCCACGCAGCAGACCGAGGTCCTGACAAGACGGTTCAGGCCTGTTCGGCGGCAGCGGACTGGAACACCCCAACGCCAATCAGCGCGGTTGCCCGTCCTCGAATCTGGCCGCTTCTTCCGAACAAGCCCGACTCCATTCTCTGGATCAACTCCGGCGCAGAGCGGCGGGTTCGCCCGCCAGCCGAATTGACGTCACGCATCGACACAAACGCGGTCGCGGGGCGTTGAAAGCATTCGCACGAGCAGCTTATCGTACACTCTGCACGGCTCGATGGATCGCCTCCGCGTAAGAGTTGGAGTTGCCACTGGGCTGCAGCCGCTAGCGTTCGCGCTTCGCCGGGCGATACCTGAACGGATCGTCGCTCCATCCCTTTCCTTGGCGCACCAACAGGGCCTGTTCTACCAGCTTCCGGCATGTCGGATTGACGCGCTGAATTGCTGCGTTCTCCCCGAAGAGACGGTCGGCGAGTTCGCGTTCTGTCAAACCTGGTTGTTCGCGGACGGCGCGGACGATCTTCTCTGCAACTGTCATGGTCATCCAAATTGATCAATCATCAAACCTGCCGTAACGCGCTACGTCAATGTCCTAATTCACCGCCGCATCGGCGCGCTGTTCGCATACGGCAGCCCGCCAATCCCAGCAACGATCGCACCAGCCGCGCTGGGTTTATGGCAGCATATCCGATGGCCCCGAAATTGCTGGCTCATCGTGGATCGGTGGCTCACAGACGATGGCTTCCGGAGCGCAGCAAGATGGACGGTTGGTTGGTGACGGTCGCCATCATCAAGGAAGATAGCGACGATGACGAAGAATTCAGGCATGTAACTTACGCCGTTGCGGTCGCGGATCCGGCTGAAGCCGTGAAGCTGACGATTAGCGACAGCGGCGTCAAGGCTGCAATGCTGAACTGCCCTCTCGAAGCTGGGATGTTGCAAAGTCTCGGCGTGGAGCCCGGCGAGCTCATAGTCATACACGATGACGCGATCGATCCAATCATCACGAGATCCCGGCGCCACTAAGGACGGGCACGTCTGATTTCGTTCAGCCGCGTTCGGTTCCTGACACTGTGGTCCGAAAGCCGCCATCAAGGTTCGGATGGTCAGCCTGTACAAGGTGTAAAAGCGCTCCGTTTGCTTTCTGCGACACGTGACAGTCTGGCACGTGGATTGCTGAGCCGTGTACGGCTTGGTCGCTTATGATTGCCCCTCTGGAGGGCCAAGCCACTCGCATCGCAACTCGTGCGGGCGGTCCGTCAGCAGCCGCCCGCACGCCTTTCATGTGCCGTGCACTGTTCCGCGTGTCCTGCATTGTGAATGGCACGCAAGTTGCTGAGAGGCTTATCGGCTTGGCTACTCATAACTTCGCGCGCCCCCCCCCCCCTGAGATGGCCGGGCCTCTTTGTTGGCGCAACTCGCGCGGGTGGCTCCTCCAGCTGCCCGCAAGTTTTTTCCATAATTTCGCGGAAGTCATGCCATGACCCGTGAAGAGGCATCGGAGAACGCCATTGAGGCCCTCACACAGTGGTCTCAAGGAAAGGTCGCAACGAGCGTCGTGCTTGCCGCGATTGCAAAACTCGAAGTGACTAGGCCTCCACCCAGACGGCCTCCAAGCGGAAGGGCACTTCGAGGCCGCCCGCTCACGATCGCTAACGAAGCTGTTGCAATGGACAGGCTCAAATTCATGCCTGTCTTCGAAGCAGCTATTCGCTCTGCCGACCCCGAGAAGCTCGCCACACTTCGCGTGGCCATCGGCGAGCGCGGGGCCCCGAAGAGTTTACAGTGACGAGCACAGAACTCATCCGCAAAGACCCGCTTACGCCCTTTAGGTTGCTTAAGATCATCTCCGACGCGGCACATAAGGAAAGACGCTCATGAGCATCACCCCAGCTTCTCGAGGCCATAGCATTCTCATCGCAGAGGCGGCTGTGTCTATCGTTATTACGGCTTGCGCATCATGGCGGCGGCTGTATGTGCGGACCGACAGAGAAGGCGCGAGTGATCGGGTCAGAACGGCAAAGAGATCGGCCAAGAACGAAGGGCCAGCATAATGGCCGGCTCCAACAATCTTCGATGGCTTGATGCGCTTAATGGAATTACCCAGTAACGATTTCGAGGTCAGCCGACATGTCACCGCTCATCATCATTGTCGCTTCGACGCACCTCAGCATTTTAGCCACCATCCACATCGTCGCTCGGCCGTCAGAGACCTTAGATGAGTGTCGGAGGATTGGAGAGTCGGCAATCAAGGCCGCGACTTTGAAGCCCGGTTATTCTGCGTCCTATGTCTGCCACGACACTACCCGAAAACGGAGTTCATCGCGCGTATTAGGTGTCGCTGCCTACTTGCAGCACACAATCCTTGAAGGTTACATGGCGACGATGTCAGACTGCAATGTTGCCGGTATGGCAGCAGCCGCGAGCAAAGCTATTCCCAGCGCCAGGTCTCGGGCCTGGTCTTGCTACGACCTTAGCAGCTTCGGACGGTGATCCAACGGCGCTGGTACCATACACGGCTACGGCAGGCACTAGATATCACCACGCATCACGATATATAATCCGAGGCTTGGAAACCAGCCTTGTTACTGGCCGGCGATGCCGCGCCTAAAGTCGAAAACGGGCCTGCACGATATGTACAGGCCCCGTTTTTCTTGATCAGCTTCCGGCTATTCAGCCGCCTGCGCGAGCGCCTCAGCACGACAGGCGCGCGCTGTAGATTCGGCCGCCCCGATCTTGACGCTGTATCCACCACCTTCGACAGCGTAGCAATCCGCGTCATCACCAGCTGCAATCCGCCAATCGCAGCTGTCAGGCACCAGGTGGAATCCGATGTCAGCCAGGAAGTCTTCCGCCTCCTTCAACGTTTCGAAAGTCCGGCCGTCTGCTGTCTCGGCCAGCTTCAGGCGCGCGCTGTCCTCGAATAGGCGATCATAGATCCTATCGAGCCATTCAGGCTCGTACGGCAGCTCATCGAGTAGCAGCAGAGCTTTCCTGCTTAGCTCGCGCCAGCCCGCAGCAGGCGCGTCGAACATGCACCGCGCGGGCAGAGAGGGAGAGCTTATTTGCCGACCTTCGAACGGCTAGAATCTGAGCTTGAGATTCTGAAGAAGAAAGAGGCCACACTAGAGCGGGCTCGTATTCGAGCTGCATGTTTTATGCAGGAGCTTCACACTAAGGAATAGGCTCGCACCTATCCGCCACTACGTCGCGACTGACGCTCCGAACTTCGCCGCGTCCTCTGCGGCAACGGCCCGTCCCCTGAAAATCAACGCCCACAAAGCTCGCGATCTGGACTGTGATCTCGTCGTCGACTTGATCAACTATGATCGCAACCAACTCGTCGATTTCAATCTCAGCGATCCGACCACCCAAATCATCAAGCTCATTCGCGATCACTGCACTCCATACTTCCTGCGACAGTGTATCGGAGGTCCAGTTTCAGGTCCCGGCGCGGACCGTACGGAACTTGGAATGCTGGGGCGAAAACATGCACGAGCCCAAAGACTAGTTGTCGCGCACGGTACCCACGATCTAACGTTGCGTTTGGTTTTAGGGGATTTCAATGGGGCTATTTAAACGCAACGAGAGTTGGGAACACACCTTCCCGCTCACAAGCCGCTACGGCGCTTTCAGGGGAATCCTAGCAGTGCTATTCTGGCTCTGGGGAATCCCCGGCCTACTGTTCAACGCGAGCACGTTGTTCGGCCTCACCGGCAATATGGGCGTCGAAACGTCAGCTCATTCGACTGCCACCTGCCTCGTCTGGATTGGCGGCATGGTGCTATTTGGCAATGGCGCCCTCCTCGCTCATCCGGATTTCGACGGCGAGCGGCCGATGCAAGAAGATTACGGCGACATGCGGGTGGACGCGGTAGAGAATTGACAGCGATATACAATGGCCGACTATCGGGAAATCTCCCAAGAATATGCACAAGGTGCTATCAAAGCCTGCATTCTCATAAACGCTGGCGCGGCTGCTGCTCTCCTGACGCAGTCAGCAAAACTAGTTGAGATGAACAAGCCCGCAATCACAGCCGGCGCCAGGTGCTCGATGCTTCTTTGGGCGCTAGGGACAGTCGCCGCTGTTAGCACGTGGGTTCTGGCCTTCATTTCCACAAGATACGTTGACAAGAGCGAACGGGAGAACACTCTACAGTCACGCCATATTCGAACATCAGATCTGTATATGCGGGCCGGACTCATCGCGATTGTGAGCTCGTTGGTTTTGTTCCTAGTTGGGTGCGTCACCCTGGCCGCCAGCGCGCACGGCTAGGCAGCCAGCCGCCGATCCAGCCCGCGCACCGAGCCGCCTCCACAGCTCATTGGGGTTCTTTTCCGGAATCATACGGATAGCGAAGACGGAAGCTCCGCTCCATACGTCACGCAGGTCAGGATTTTGTCATCCCTCCTGCGGATAGAGACAGCGCCGTCCACATATATGTTAAGCGCGGGCGGCGTTACTATCCGGGTACCGACATCATCTGGCTGCGCGGCGCTGGCTATGAACGTTGCGCCTCCTCCACCTCCAAAAGGCAAACGTGGAGTGTCATCGGGCGCATGTTTCCGTCCAAGAGGACGCGCACCCTTGTCCTGGTCGTACCAAGACCGACGATGAGGCCGCGCCGCCATTTTAACTTTGAACCTGTCGAGTACGCCACTATCACGCGAGACCCAACGGTCATTGCATCATTGGGCCGCGAAAACTGGATCGGTTCAACGGGGCGGTCGGCTTTGGGAAATCTCTCCGCTATACGGGGCTGGCGACCCTCCCCGGTCTCTGGCACCGGGGGGGCAGTCGTTCTCTTAGCGGATTTAAACCATTTCGTTGGCAGACCCAGCGCGTAACCGCGACGTCTGAGATCCTGACAGTTTTTGTTCAGTTCCGCCGCGATGACTTCCTCTGGAGTTTGCTTCCTTACCAAATGCCAGAAGATCTCATCCTGCTCGCGCGTCCAGCCGTCTGAGGTTTCGCTCATCACCAAATAATAAGCTCGTTGAAAAATCGGCTGCGACGATGCCCGCGAACCTGGCGATTCTACGTTCGCGGCCGATTTCTACAAAGACGAAAGAGAGCGGCGCCTATAGGGTTTAGCCGAGATCATCCGTTCCGCGGCAGTAGCCCCCCACAGCCCAAACGCAGCGCGAATCCTAAGATCACACCCAGTCATTGCACTATTGGCGAATGAAGGCGCCACCGATGCCGATGGTTTCGACATTGAAATCAACGAGGCCACCGAAGCTCTTGAGCCGTTTGAATTCCTGGTTTTCGGCGGTCAAGGACAAGGCGACATAGCCAATATCATCATTCAAACCGGTTAGAACCGCTACCGTGGTTGGGCCAGCGCTGTTCTTGAAGTGTAGTGGCCGGTTGCAGGATAGTTATGGCCATTATAGCTGATCGAAGCAGCAGTAATCTGGCCGTTTGCATCATTGGCCTGTGAGATTACCAGCTTCGCTCCGATGTTGTCGTTCACATAAGTCCCCTGAAGTCTGGGCATGATTCTGCTTCCTTACGAGTGACGATATCGCGCAATGAGTCTGCATAAGGCACTATCGTGAAAGGCGAATTGCGACGCACCTACCAGGATTGATAGTCTACGAAGATTTACCGGGCCCTTGCTGTGGCGATGAGAGCCGACTCAATCTGGCCTTTTGACAAACTGAAGAAAGAACCCGTCAAGTCGATCGCCCAACCTATTGATGGCTGCCGTGATTTTTGTCATCGAGTCCTTGCTCAGATATTCAGCCGCACATGTTCTCTGTAGTCGGCCAGTTCCTTACCAGGTCCTACAACGCTGGTACTAGTGCCGTGTGCAAATCGCCAATGTTAGCCAGAATCAACGATGGTGATTTCCGAGGCGCGTGCGCGGCGTTGCTGACCAAACAAAAGGGCAATTACAACGGTTGGTTACATCCGCGCGCAGGGCAAGATTGTTCGGGGCCTGATTAACCGGCGTCGCGATGACCAGAAGATGTGTTTCTCTGGCGTGGACCGAGAGCGCAACCGCACGCCAATGCACAAAACTCAGCAACCAGATTGTGCCGGAATGCCTGTGCTTCATCGTCGAACCGTAGCCGCTTGTCAATCATGATGGCGCGATTGCCACAGAGGCCGGCTTGTAGCTTGCGCAGCTTGTTCAACCCATGAACCAGTTGATGTAATCCGCGACCGCGGGCGGTGTCTCGACGTCTCGGCCTAGGCCCCCTCCTCCCAGCATGATCGGAAAAAATCGCTGCATAAGGCTGTCGTAGTTCAATATCGATCTGACCGGCATTCAGGTGTGCAACGCCTGTGCCTTGAGGCGATCAGCCTCCTGAGCCGATACCATGAGCCGCCCCTTCGGCGGCATGCCTTGTAACTTCTGATGATGCCAATCCGCGGTGCCATTCAGCTTGTCGGAGTATTTCTCCAGACTGGTGTCATGGCTTAAGAAAATGAACTGAAGCCCGTCCGGCACGGCGCTATAGCGCAGCAATGTCCGAACAGCATCCATCAGCGCGAACTGGTCACCAGCGTCGAAGCTGGACGTCACGTCATCAAGCACCGTGAAGCGCGGAACGCCACTATGCTTGGTCGCAGCCGCCAGGAAAATCGCGGCCGCAACAGCGTTGCGATAGCTTTCCGATAGGAGAGCCCCGGGCACTGAGATCCTGAAGGCCGAAAAAGTCCGCGAGCTTTAGATCAACGTTTTCGCTGTTTTGAGCCCGGCTCAGGGGCGGCTTCACATCAGGCCAGCCGCGCACGAAGCGAGCGAACAGATCCTGGCAGGCGGTCTGAATCTCGGCAATCCGCTCGTTAGCCAGCGCCGCCTCGGCGTCGGCGAAGCTCTGGCCGGCGCGCGTGATAAACGTCTACCACCGGTCCAGCAGATTGAGCTTGTCCTGCTTCGCCTTGAGCGCCGGCGCACCAGTCGATATTCCAGAACGGCATCACGGAACCGCTTTGCAAAGCTGAGGATACGGGTTACCTGCACCAATGACGGCGGCAACCGCGTCTGCCTCGCCCTGCACGCGGGAAAGGGTCTCGCCGCGCTGCGTTTCAAGGACCCCGAGACGTTTGCGTCGCAGTCGCCATGGCGTCCTCTTCTATCAATAGGCATTACCAATGCAAAATAGCAGCTCGGATCACGGCCCTATCGTGAAGTTAACCACGTAGACCCTTGAGGGCGTCTCCGAACACGTTTCGTTACCCAACCCCTCGCGATCATTTGGGCGAGATCCTCCATCTCTTCGAGCGACGCGACGGGGGCCTTGTTGGAGCAAACGACGAGCCGCTTATCGCGCCCGAGGTGTTCGCGTGCACAACTCAAGACTCCACGAAGACGATCTGAGACGACCTCTCCCGCGGGATCGGCTTGTGCATGAGGTGATTTCGAAGAGCAGGATTTACGATGCCAGCACGGCCATCAGCGGAGTACCCTTGGTCTACAACGATGATCGCTCTTTGCCCCAGCCATTTTTAGCTAGGTCCGGCTGCTTAACCATTGGAATTGGTCTTACCCTGCATACATGCTGCGCTGCTGAGTTAGGCGCGCTGAGCGTATCCATAGTCGTTGCGGCGAAATATCTCCTGTACCAACTAAGAAATCAGCATATTCCGCATTTTCGAAATCGCTCGCATCCAAACTGAGCCATATCTTCTCCGGCGTGCCATCGGCATAGAGCTGACGAAAGACCTCAGGCGTTGTCCGCCGCACGCCGAGCGAGAGGTAAGCCGATCGAGGCCGCGAACTCGCCCGTTTTTTTTGCGTCCGCGATAGTCTTCCGCGCGGAATCGGCTCAACTGTTCGCGAAAGCTCCGATACTCGTTGCGTGCACTCGGATAAAGGGGCGTCGGCGCTCGTGTACGACGGCTCCAAATCCACCGACAACACTGCGTCAACGCTGAATACATAGCTGCAGCGTCGATCAAGGGTAAGACCTTATGTCCGCCTCTGTCGAGGAGGTGGCTCGCCCTACACTGCGCGTCCGAGGGTTGCTCGGACGGACCAAGCCGATCCTCATCACAGGAGGACGAGCGTGGCAGATTATAGGGAAGTATTTGTCGGAATCGATGTGGCCAAGCTGAGGAACGCGGTCGCGATTGCGGACGCAGACCGGGAGGGAGAGGTTCGTTTCTTCGGTGAGGTCGAAGGTGCGACCGGAACGGTACACGCGGTTGTTCGACGGAGGCTGTCCGAGACCGGTTCGAGCGCGTGGCTTAACGCCGCATGAGCCGCGAGCGTGAGGGACATTACGTCGCACCGAGATCGCGGAGCATGTAGGTCGCGCCCTTGTCGTAGGACGCGAGCTTTGCGCTCAATTCCGCATTCGTCGTGACGGGCCGAAAGCCGAAACGTTCCCATAGCGGTCGCGTGGCGTAAACCGAGACCAGCGCGAGAGCCGCAATGCCTGACAGGCGCGCGAGTTTCTCGATCGCCGCGACATAAGCGCGTGCCGTACCACCGCGGGCGTCGGGCAGCACGGCCACGTCATGCACGTAAAGGCAATCTGCATCGTCAGGCAATCGTTCGAGCAAGCCGTCGAGCGGCGGGATCCGATGCTGCTTCCAGGGATGGGCGAGCCCGTAGCCGACGATCGCTACGTCCGCGGCGAGCACGCGGGAGCCATCTGGACAAAGCCGCATCTTTTCTGCGAACACCTCGGAGCGCTCGAACAGAGCGGGATGGATGCGCGCGGCGATCGCGCTGATCGCAGCAAGGTCAGACGCGCGCGCGGGACGCCAATGCGGCTTGCTCATATCGGTCCGTTGCTCCGTCTTATTCACTCCAGTTTATTTCTGAGCCGTTCACAGCGCAGTCAAAGGCCGAAACGGCAAGCGCCTTATATGCGCAAGATGGGCGGTCCCGCGATCCCGCGCCGCCTCGGCTTTCCCAAAGTAACTTTGCAATCGATGGCCCTGGCAGGCCTCGCGCGGGTCAATCGATCCACGTCGCGCGCCATCTGTCGCGCTCGGCATAAGAGAGCACGCGCTGCCGATCCCGGCCGAGCATGTACGCGACGATGGGAGCCGTTCGGATCACGCGCCGTGTCGGTCTACAAGTACGGCAGCGTGGAATTGGCCGATCACCATCTCGTGTGAAGATGAAGTCCCGGCGCACTGCGACAAACTGATTTGGCTCAATCGATAGCCTCGTCGCCACCGCACTCCTCCTTGTACTTTCTGACCAGAATCCTCGATCTGGCCGGACCATCTGGATGCACAAACATCAGGATGGTGATCAGGGTCCGCATCTCCTGGATCAACTTGTCCGACTGGTACTGCAGAAGCAGATCGGCGTCTCCGCTGGAACGTGACCGCTCACATGATAGTTGATCTAGGGTTGGGCTTCTTTGATCTGCGTCAACCGTCTTAGCCATCTCTGCTGACAGGCAGCGCGAGTTATTGCTACGGCTGCGGCGCGGAACTCTGAGAAATTACAGCGGTGCGTTCAGTAGGGCAAAAAATCAGAAGTGTTAGTCGTCACTGCGCCACATGCCTGAAGACCTCCGTTCCGCTGGAATGGGCGCACATATCGATTCCCTATTGTGGTTCTCCGTCCCGCCTCGCGGGACCGGAGGGAGGAGTGTCCAGGAGCAATACTGTTTCGCCCGCGTGTAGGCCATGCAGGAAGAAGGCTCTCCGAACGGCACGCTGGTACTCGTGATCAAGTTCCAATTGGTGGCCACCTCGAACCAATAGGAGCCTGCTCCTAGAATAGGCTGACGCGATAGCGTTGCCTATTGCAGGAGAGAATACGACATCGTCCTTTCCTGCGATAACCAAAACCTCCCCCTGATAACGGCTCCGATCCAACTGCAGATTCGGTAAGGACACAGGCTCCTGCAGAAAGTTTTTCAGGACTTCCGCAGACCACACGTAGAGCGGGAGGTCATAACCATATGAGGACATACTCTGTAGGTCCCTTCCAAGTAGCTCGTACATTCGCACTTTCACGGCATCAGCGGCAGGCAGGCTTAGCAGGGTGCGGGTGAGTGCCCACCGCAGGCTCATGTGCAGGTCGTGCAAAGTATACGGCAAGAAGTTGTGGGTTAGCTCTTCATGGACAATCTTACGAAGCGTTGCTAAGCCTGACTGTCCTTGTCGCGCGAGCTGAAAGACCATATAAGCTAAGTTTGCTCGCCTGCCATTCTCAAGCTTTGCAATCTCCGACAAGGAGGCTGCGGCTTGCGAGTCGATCTCAGCTAAGTTGCGGGCGTAGGTCCATCCGTGCTGACGGGCCAAGTCCGGCGCTCCCGTGGTGGCCAGCAATGTCCGGGTCACGTGTTCTCCATATCGCTGCAGGTACTGCTGCGCAAGTAGGCCTGCGCCTGAGGCTCCGAAAATCATAATGCGTCCGTCTGACGGAAGCAGTTTCGCGGAAACCATGTCCTTCCTTACGCGTTCGATATCCTCGATGCGCTGCCAGGAGCCATAAAGGTTCATTGCGCGGCGCAGATCCAGCTTGCCATCTGGATAGACCTCAGGAAAAAGCGTGGGACAATGGCCGCGATGGCCGATCAGCACATATGACACGCCAGGAAGCTGCTCATCAAAGAAAGAAAAATCCATCTCCGGGCCTACCAATTCCATTTGCCCGTCCGTCAGAAAAAAAACCACAGGATCTTTGGGATTGAAGTTAGTGCTGAGCACGTAGAACGCGCGAAAGCGTCCGCTGCTTTCATCTGTATAATCCATCGGAAGATTGAGGTATCGATGGTTTGCATCGGGCGGCATCTCTGGGTAGTACGCATCCAACGCAAGCCGCGCCTCCGGCGGTTCGTGTGTCCCATGCCATCGCCTGCAGCCCCATATTCCACTTGCCGCGCCCGCAACCGAAAGTACAACAACCAATAACGACCGAATCTTTTTACGCGGACTTTTCATCATGGAAATCGCCTGGTACGGCTGCGTGACGACAGGATCGAAATACTAGTCGATTCACCCTATCGCCGCTACGCTGGCGCGCGCCAAGGCCGGTCACTCATGTCGGGCGTCAAAGTAGCGAAGACATCCGAGAGGTGAGCACCCCGGTCCGCTTCGTTGACTGCGCCAAGGTGAACTGTCGGTTCGCCGGCCGTGCCAACCGTCGGACTCGCTCGCTTCGGCATCTATGGATCTATGGCTACAGCCTGCGGCCAATACATCACACGACTTGCGGAATGCTGATGCATTCCAGCCTCGACCTGGGCGGTGTCGGAGTCTACCACTGTTAGTCGGCCGCGGTGAAGCTCTGAGCACGGAAAAAATTCAAAGGCACGGCGCAGTCCAGAGGAAGATCAAACCCGCCCCGCATTCCGACCGAGAAGAAGGAAAGCGTTCGCTGGCTCGACAAACCGACAATCTCAGGCAATCGATCGAGCGGCTCGGGCAGCCGGAGCGTTGCATTCATATCTCGGTGGCCGCGAAAGCGACAACGAATCGTATAGCCTGACGCAAGAGCCTCGTGCTCAATTCCTTCCGCGCCTACGTCGATCGCGTGAGGCGATGGCGATCATACGATTGTATTCGCTCGGAACGACAACTGATGGAGCAGCTGGATTACAACTGCTGTATCGGTGGTTTGTAGGGCTGGCGCCGAACGATCCGGTGTGGGACCCGACGACGTCTACGAAGAACCGCTCCCGACAGCCGGCTTTATCGGAAGGCTGCCGGGCGGGAGGCGAAGCTCTGCTACATGGGGCATGTCACCATGGAGAACCGGAATGGCCTGGCCGTGGCCGGTCGGGTCACGCACGCCACGGGAACGGCCGAGCGGCGCGCGTCGGAAGACATGCTCAAAGCCAAGGTGTGCTTCGGCATAAAATAAGGGCTCTGTCCCACTTTTGATGCAGTTCGGGGGATGTCTGGCGCTTTGATTGGAGGAGAATCAGCGCCATGCAGCAGGCACTCCACCGCTCCAGTTTGGTCACGCGTGGGTTTATTGTAGAGAGTGCTTACTACAGGCTGATAAGGCGATTGTTGTGGTTCGGGCTTCCGGGGGCGTCGTCCTGTGCCCGTCGTGGAACGGTTTCGCGACGTGTCCATAGCCGCTATCGACGCCGCGTGACCGATCTGCCGCTGTCTGGGCGCGTCGTAGAGCTCCTGGTGATCGTCCGCCACTTCCGCTGCGACGCTGTCCTGTGCGGACGTCAGATCTTCACTGAGCGTTTCGCCGACGGGATAGCTCCATCGGCGCGACGCGCGGCAAGGCTGGACTCTATCGTCCATCACCTTGGTCTGGGGCTTGGCGGTCGACCGGCAGCGGGTTTCGCAAAACGGCTGATGCTACCAGTGAGCAAGGATCCGCTTCTGCGCGTTGTCCGACGCCGCAGCCGTTTGTCGGCCGATTCTCTCAAGGTCATCGGGATCGATGACTGGGCTTGGCGGCGCAATCACCGATACGCCAGCATTATCTGCAACCTGGAAATGCGCCGGGTAGTCACCTTGCTGCCGGACCGTGAGCCCGAGCGCACAAGCCTGGCTGGCTGCTCATCCAATGATATCGGTCATCGCCCGCGATCGTGGCGGCGGATATGGCAAAGCGGCAGCAAGGTGGCCCATGGCGGCACGTCAGTGGCTGGCTCAGGCGCGCGGCCTGCAACGCGCCAGCGACCGCAGCCAATCTTGCCAAGACGCTCGGCAAGACGGCGAAGGGCGGCAAGCCTCGTGCCACACACCGGCGATCCCGTCGGCCCTATAAAACTAGAGTTCGCATGCCGTCCAAGCTGAACCCGCATATTGCTACGATCGGGGGTGGCTCGCTGCGCAGTCGCAGCTGACGTCACTCGCCATTGTCGGCCGACTGAGCGAGAAATACCCTGAGGAGTTCGGGACGAGACATTCGATCGTCCAGCGTCTGCTGAGGGCGCTTAGACTCAGGGCTGCCGAACACTGGTCGCTCAGGAGGCGTTTGGCGCAGCCACGACCGCTGCCCCATTGCCCGGGGTTGTGGACGGCTCGGGCTATGTAGGGCCCGATCCGCCCACAGCCCCTCTCGTCGAGCAAGCTCGGAGAGCCACGTGGCGCTGCCCGTCAATCGACATTGGATCATCATAGGCAATGACGCCATCAGGGTAACATCCGCAGATGAGGCAATACGGGGGGTCCCATTCCAGTGCCGATTGACACTTATACTCGTATCCAGAACACGGCGAGGCCCCCGGGCGCCGGCGCAAAACGGCCCCAAGGCTCGACCTGGCCTTTTGCGATGCGAAGAGAGCCCCTGAGATCGGAACGCACGCGCATCTCGACGCGAGACGCGATCTGTTTTGCAGGCTGCGCGATGAGGAGAACCTCCGCTTGACTCGGCTATCGCCGCCGTAACCTGAAACAGGGCGATAATGATAGTTGCATGTAGGAGACTGATCAACTCGTGATTCTGGTAGGGCGTTTTTCAGCAACGCGCGTTGAGACTTGGAAAGAGCAGTTCGACGAACATAACTTCGAGGCGGCTGGAGCGATATTAGATCGCGAAAGCTATGTACCTTTGATTCTGAGCGCCTCGTCTTCATCGATGAGGGCGAGCTTCGGTTAGCATAGGCCCGCCGCGTGCCGCGGGTGACCGATCGTCGCGTGTCCAATGCATTTTCTGGGTCGCCGGCATGTGGATCGCGCTTCGGACGCTTGCCGCCCGCTCGCTGAACCAAATGGAACGGGACGTCTGAAGGGGTCTCTGCGATCGAGAGGAGATGATCCTCCCGAGCTGACATTAGACCACATTCGCCTTCATTCGATCTCCGTACGCTGTGGGTGCGCCGCCCGCGGCTAGCCCAGGGGCGGCCCGCCCTGCACGGCGGCCTGCGCAACATCTGAGGCTAGATACGCGCCACTTAGTGCGATAATGCCGATACATTGCGTCTTGCTGACGGGATCAAGCGGAATGGCATAGAGCGCAGCAACCTATGCGCCGTACCCTGGCGCGTAGCCCAGGCCGAAGATGGGCCATGAAGAGACATCACGATAGTCAACGCCCAAACTCATCGGGAGGCCAAAAGGCAATGCCGCCCCGATGCCATCGGGCCGAAGTCAAGCCCATGTGGCGGTTCAGAAGCCACAATAGGTGCGCGCCGACCGGCATTTCCCAACTTCTTGTCATCTTTGCATCTACGTTCCTTGATTGCAGAGCGAGTTACTTCGCACTATTGTTGTCCTGGTGTCTTTTCGAAAATGGAATGCTGGCCTCGGGTAAAGAGCGATGAGTTCTAATCGTGTTGCATTGCTTCTGAGCCGCACTGCCGATGCAGGGTTCGCCGTCAACCGCGAGGGTATGATCCGCGCCTGGAATCGCAGCGCTGAACAGTTGTTCGGCTACAGCGCCGCCCAAGCGATGAACATGCCATGCGTCGACCTGATTTCATTTCACACCGGCACCCACGCGGACACCTGCTGCAAGCAATGTGGTGTGATTGGCCAATGCCTAGCGGGCACGACCGTACCCAACTATGACGTCAGGGCGAAGACAGCGGCCGGAACACCCATTTGGATCAATGTCTCAATTCTCGCGTATCAGGACGAGGTCAACAACGAGCTGCTCGTGGTGCATTTCGCGCGCGACATCACGCGGCAGAAGGACGCGGAGAACTTAAACCAGCAGCTCATCGATCTGGTACGGCAGATTGTGCAACTACCTCAGGCCGAGCAACGGCGGCCGCCGATCGTTCCGCTCACCGACCAGGAACACCGGATCCTGCGCGACATTAGCGACGGCAAGCACCCGCGGACGGTCGCGCGCGAGCGACAGATTACGCTAGGCACGCTGCGCAACCATCTTCACCGTGTCAACCAGAAGCTCGGCACCTGCAATCGTCTGGAAGCGGTGATCGAGGCCAAGCGGCGCGGCGTTATTTGATCGCGTTGGGCGAACCTACGGTCAAGGCCTCGTTTCGCGACGTGACGGCACCAGCGCGCGCATCAACTCCATCGACCAGATCGGCCATTCTTCGGCGCTTTCGTCACGTCCGGCGATTACCGCAGCTGAATTGTAGCAGAGCAGCAAGAGCCGCGGATCGGACATGCAGTCGATCAGCAGGTCGCGGCCAAATCTTCGTTCGACCATCGCCGCCATGCGCCAGCCGACCGTGTACCATGGGCCTTGCCGGCCGAGGAATTCCATGGCTATGCGTTCGGATTGCGCCGGAGCGAGCCGTTCGTTGACCACATCGAGCAGGAAGCTCTCGATTGCCTTCAGCTCATGACCGAAATCGTTCATGGCGCGGTCCCACAATGCGCGTTCGGCCGCGCCGTCGAGATGACGCGGATGCACGTCAGATCCGCCGGCCGCCGCCAACATAGCGTAACCCTCGCGGAAGTCGCGCATGAACCCGACGGCGCGACGGACCGGCGGCCGCAGATCCTGCCGCTGGTTGCTTTCGCATTCGAACGGGTAGAGTCCGATGTGATGCAGCTCGTGCACGATCAAGGCTTCAACCTGCGGCATGCGCAGGGTGGGATCGAGATACAGGAAAACCATCGCGTCGTCGCTCGCCCCATGCACGAAACTGTTCGGCGCTGGCTTGATGACGGGGAATAGTCTTGCGCGAATGCGCGCGTGAGCCGGCAAATAGTCTAATGTGCTTACGCCGATCGCGGACAGCGGCAGCCGACACCAGGCCGCCAGCGTATGCTTCAATGCCACCCGTTGCCGCTGTGTATCCGAAGACAAGAGAAAGCTCTTGAAATCGGTGTCGGTGAACGGCCGATTGATCGAGACCTCACGTTCTTTCAACCGGATATAGGGTTCGGCCGCATACAAGTCTTGCCAATCATCGTTATCGACGGGCGTTGCTTGCGCAATCTTATCCAAGATGTTCAGCACCGCTGCGACCTGCGCGTTATCAAATTGCAAAGACACCCGGTCGTCGCGGGGAATATTGCAGTCTCGTTCGGCGTCGTGAACATGTGTCCGCTGAGCCTCGTTGCACATAGCGCGTCAGCCATGCAGGCGATAGAAGGCAAGAGTCTTTGCCAATCCTTGTTTGAGTGGACAAATCACAGAATGTTCCGGGGCATGCGAGCGCGGGCATGAGCCAAGGCACACCGGCAACAATTCACAATTGCGGCAGACACTCCCATAGGGGTCGAAATCCGAATAGGGCGCATTCGATATGCTCGTCTCCCGCATGGTGCGCGCGATGTCGTCGGGATAAATGCAGCTGAACACGGATTCGTCGGTACCAATTACCGGCACGCATTTGCCGATGCGTCCAGTGGGATCTATGGTGAAGTTGTTTCGTAACGGTGCCGAGCATGGAAATTTGCGCGGCCCGGGCTCGCCATAGACGCGGTAGCCCTGCTCGACCAGGAAGCGACGGAACTCCGCCTCCGTATCGGAGAATTCGACATCCGATAAGCAATCGTGCGGAATACAGTCGACAATACCATCGCGGTTGTTGAGAAAGCCGAGCCGGAAATCGATACGCGGGTCGACACACCCCTTCCGTTTGAACATCCTGACCACGTCGTAGCCGGCGGCGGGGTTCTCACGATCGACGTTAATCCTGATCGTCACGCTGCCCGTCGCATCCACCAGCGCGTGCATGTGGTTGACCAAGACGTCGTGGTACGCCTGGGCTCGTTCACGGCTGACACCCTTCCGCCGTGCGTAGGTATCGACGTCACCGTCCAGCGGAATCTGGATCGCCTTGACCGCCAGCTTGGGCAAGTTTGCGATGATCTCAGGCGTGAGCAGAACGCCGTTCGTCAATATTTCCGCGTAATAGTTGACGCCGCGCTCAGCACAGACGCGCTGGAACGCCTCAGTCATCGCGACAATACGTTTGTAACGCAGCAACGGCTCGCCCCCGAACCACTGCACCACCAGCGTCTTGCAGCCCTCCAACTTGCGCCGCGCGAACTCGATAATGCCGCGCTCGATGTCCAGCCGCATGGTCTTGCAGGGTGCAAAGTCCTGTTGGAAGCAGTAGCTGCAGTGCAAATTGCAGGCCATGGTCGGCGCAATTGTGAACCGCAAGGTCTCGGTGCTTGCCTTCGTTGCCTGGAAAACCGCCCGTTGCACCGCCAGTTCGTCATGGTCGGCCGGTACCACGAAGCCGAGCGCATAAAGGCAACGCAGTAGCGCCTCGTCCTTGCACGACCCGGATTGAGCCACTTCATCGAGCGCATCGTTGAAAACACGCGCCTGCGCCTCGCTCATCTCCAGCGAGTGGGCAACGATACTGTTGAAAGCAAGGTGCCTGCCCTCGTGCCGCAACTTTACGTTGAAGGCGGACGGCTTAAGCTGGACGGCGGCGGTCATTCCGGCCTCCTTCAGCTCAAACGCAGTCCGGAGCGATAGTTACTCGGGCAGAGCGGCGGTGGATGGAACACAGTTCCGTACGAGAAATAGGCGTCGCGGTAACAGCGGCCCTTTTCCCACATGCAGGTTTCGAATTCTGGACATGATTCACATGCCGTGCCAGCGAACTGCATTTGCTCAGGATAGATGAAGCGCTTCAGGTGCGCGCCGTGCCAGATCTCTTCGATCGACTGATAGCTGGCATCGCCGACGAAGAACGGGTCCGCCATTTTCATCTGTTCGCACAAGAAGGCCTTCCCACTCGGCGAGATACCCAGCGCCGACCACCCGCCGCCGCAACCGATGCGACCGTCCCAAATGGCGCGCGCCGCATTCGCGTCGAGTTCGCTCTGGTCCGGCGGCGCCTGCGTGAGATTCTCGACGATATCGGCGTCATCGTAACGGCTACGGATGCGATCAAACTGATCGCGCAGTGAAGCAATCGCAACCTCATCGACAAAGAGATGGTCCGTGTGCCGGTGAAACGACCGCCCATAGCGGACGAAGTGGAAGACCCGCGCCCCGCGCTCGTAGAACCGGTGGACAATCTTCTCCGGCTGGTCGTGGTTGAGGCCGGTGATCACCGCCTTAATCTTAGGCATGATGCCGAAGGAAAGGAAGTTCTCGATCGTCTCTTGATTGCGGGCGACGTTCGATCTCTTGATGCACAGCACGCGTCGCGACACGTCGTCGTCGACGGCATCGATGCTTAACTGCACCTGACGCTGGATTACGCCGCGCACCTTCTTCGTGAAGCCGGCGTCGATCAGGCGCTTGATGTAGTCTTTACTGACATAGGCCTTGGTCGACAGCAGAAAGTGCATCTCGTTCTCGAGCAGGCATTCGAGAAGATCGATGCCGTCGCGGCGGGCGAAAGTGTCGCCATTGTCCGGTGACGCCAGCCAGATGCCCAGGCTGCGCATCTCGCGAATGATCTGGCGCCAGCGCGAAATCGGCATTTCCGTCATCTTGCAGCGATCCGCGTAGCAGTAAACGCAGTCGGTCAGACAGCGATGTGTGAAGACGGTATAGACATTGATCGGCGTATCGAGCCGCAGCGACGTCTTCGGATCGTTCTTACGAGCTGCAAAATGAGCTGGATCGATGATGAACTCGCGCGGATCGAAAGACTGCGCATCGGCAATCGGCTCATCAGAAATGTCGAACAATCCATCCTTGCCGAGCCCGGTCTGCGAGGGCGACATACGGACAAGCGTGTCGGCGGAGCGCAACACGTCAAGCAACGGCTTATCGGTTCTCGGGAGCAGGCTCTTAAATAGGACGCTAAGCTCGGAGATCGATCGTTGTCCGTCGAGCAAGGACAGCGCAAAGCCTTCGATTGGCGCCAAGTAATAGATTTGAGTGTTGATGTAATCGAGCGAATAAACGATCGGCCGGGCACCGTCGACCTTGAGAATGAATTCGCATCTGACGGCGGGATATTGTGAACCTGATGTATTGAGCATATGCATGTCGATCACCGGCGGCTTGGAATCAGTGGTTAGCTGGAAAGCGGACGCTTTGACCTACAGCCAACGATTCGATTCATGCCCGAAGCGTGGAGACCGTCGGCTTGCTACAGTCTGTCCCTTCCTTCGCGATGTCGAAGTTGACGGTGCGCAAGCCGACAGCCCCAGCCACTCGCACTACCAGCAGATAATGCACGGGCAGACCGTGCACTGCGAGCAGCCCTTCAAGGTCGGAGCGACCGGCCGACCGACCACTAGTTCCACGTCGAGATTTTTCGCCCTGATCAGCTCTTGCATTTCTTCAATCAGTTTTTCGCGTTCCGCCTCGGACGCTCTGCCCCTGTCAATTCTCGTTGCCATTGTGAGATCTCCATTGCCAAAGTTTCCACTTGGCGACGCTATCATCGGGGCCCTAAACGGGTAAACTGAACAAGCGTCATTCGGGAGTGATGAATGTAACAGAGGGGATGGAGTGCCACATGTGAAGCAAAAGCAACGCCATTCAATGCTGTGTTTTTGATCCGCAACAATTGCCCGCGCACGGAGATATTTCAGCTTCTTTTCGCAGAAACGTTATGGCGTGGAGACCGTGGTTCCGTCATTGCGCGGCGAAGCAGCTTGGCTATCGCTCTGGCACCCAGACATTCAGAACGAAGTTATTCGCCGCGAACCGATCACCCTTATTTCTCAGGGCGATCCTAGGTCGCTCTCTATATCGGTCTGCGAACAGCTTCTCTTACGATACGCATCCAAGCAGGCGGCGGCCGAGATTTCCGACGACCACGTGGACGCTCGCGAGCTGCGGATGTTTGCCGGCCAGCAGCTCGCCCCCGGCAGTTCGGCAGTTCGAAAGCCGAAGGCAATCCTGCGCCGCGTCAGAGGAGATGTGCGGCCGCATCAATCGGGTCAAAGAGCCGCACTCTCACGAATAGGAGGGGTTAGACTCGCAGGATTACGGAGGCGTCATAGGCGAACTCGCCATCTAGCGAGCCGCCCACGCCCGCCTGCGCTTCGTTTGCCACTCGGCGAGAAGTCGGTCGACGCGTTGCCGGGTGGTTTCGTTGAGCGAAACGACCACAACCAATGCCGCACGCCGTTCGCGACTGATAGCGGTCATTGAACGCGCACCACCTCCGAAGATAGCTATTCCCTTTTTCCGGTAGGGCGCAGAAAAACCTGATCCTCATAACCTGGCGGCTCAATGATGCCCGTGTAAGTCACGCCCTTAAGAGTGAGGTTTGTCTCCGGTTGAGACGCGCTTGGCAGCACGCGGTGCAAGCACATTCCCTCCTTGTCATCCGGCGCCCACTGCGCACCGTGCTGCCAGTCCAGAGGAAGATATACGGATATATTCGGCACTGACCCGTCTCGTTGGGATCATCAGCCAAGCCCGGCGACGCATCGGCTTGAACATCCAACAGCCGCCGGGAGGTCTTCGGGAACCGCGTCCAACCTCGGCGACGGGGCAGCCTGGCCCCGGGCTGCTGAAAAAGAACAGCCGATGGTTCTCGACGCCAGCCTTCGCGCCGTCCTCCTCGGTCATCTGGTTCAGCGCGCACCACGCGCGCCGCGTCGGTGAGCGCCTTGGCTCCCCGCTCGTCACCTCGGTGCCTGCTGGGGCCTTGCGCGTGTGATGCACTAGATGGATGGCACAGCTGGCCTGCTCGGCGATCCGAGCGCCCAGCATGGCACGCGATCCATCGCGAGGCATGCCAGCGCGTGCCACCCTCGACCAAGCACTCGCTGTATCCGGTCTTGACCACATGGCCGTCGCGCACCGGCCAAGGCTTCTCAGCGACAATGGTTCGAGTTACGGTGGCGGACGATCTGGCCACGTGGCTCGATCAGAATGGCATGCTGCATGTGCGCGGCGCTCCGTACCCATCCCCAGACCCAGGGAAAGATCGAGCGCTGGCATCAGACGCTGAAGAACCGCATACCGCTCGACAATTACTGTCTGCCCGATGATCTCGAACGCCGGGTACGGGCCTTCGTCGAATACTACAATCACGTCCGTTATCATGAGAGCATCGACAACCTCACACCAGCCGATGTCTGCTTCGGCAGGGCCGAGGCGATCCTCGCAGAACGAAAATGCATCAAGCGCGACACCATCGAAAACCGCCGCTTGCAGCATCAACTGCAGGCTGCTTAAACTCTAACCCGGATGAGCTAGAGCCTCTCTTCTCAGAACGCCTGATCAGTCCTAAATCATCTGACGACGGACAGGTGAAGTCCTGAAGCGCGTCTGCGGCAACGCGCATCTGATCGTGGAGCCCGGTTTCGCCTGTCATCACGATCTCCTTTTCATTTGGAATGTGCTCGAAGAGGTATATTCAAGCTGGCGCTGTCTTTGGGACCACCTCTAGGCCGGAAGGGGGTGGCGGGTGATATGGATTGCAGTTCGAGGCCACGGAGACGACCCCGAGCTATTCAACCGCCGGTGTGACTAGATCTCCGTGTGCCATCTCGTGGCGCCATCTCGTGGTCGTTAATGAACGCTTGATATTGCGCGAGGTCGGCGGCCTTCAGGCGTTGCAACGCACGCTCGGCGTCGTGACGTAAGTCAATGCTGTGACGTTGCTTGACCTCTTCCGCGCCTTTTATCATCTCTTCGAGACAATTCATTGCGTGTCCGGCGCTCGCGTCAGTCTTTCCCTTCAATTGTTTAAAGGCAGCGAAAAGGGCCTTGAGCTGTTGGCCTGGGCTATATTTTGCTGATTCCGGTCGATGTCGCCCAGGATTCCGAGATGATCTCGCCCACCATTCCGATTTGAAGTCGCCCACCCGTTCCGAGATGATGTCGCCCACCATTCCGGGATGATGTCGCCCGGGTGACGAGGCCTCTTCTGGCTCCCATAGGGTCAACCCTTTCGGCTTTGCGAAGGGGGACCCTGGATGCCGACGGAGAGGCTTGCGATGCGCCGTGTGCGCGATGTGATCAGGATGAAGGCGGCCGGGCTGCCGAGCCGCGAGATTGCGCGACGGGTGGGCGCGGCGCCCTCGACGGTGCGGCTGGCGATCCGGCGGTTCGAGGCCGCGGGTCTGAGCTGGCCGTTGCCGGACGACGTCACCGACACGGTTCTGGAACTCCGCCTGTTCGCGAAGACCGGCAATGGCAACCGTCAGGGTCACCGCCGCGTCACGGAGCCCGACTGGGCGGCCGTGCACCGCGAGCTCAAACGCAAGCACGTGACGCTGTCGATCCTGTGGGAGGAGTATATCGCCGCCGAGCCCGGCGGATACCGGTACTCGCGCTTCTGTGAGCTCTACCGCGCCTGGGAGGGGCGTCTGTCGGTGACGATGCGCCAGGCGCACGCGGCCGGCGACAAGCTGTTCGTCGATTACGCCGGCGATGGCGTGCCAGTGGTGGTCGACCGTCTGACCGGGGAGCGCAGGAAGGCGCAGATCTTCGTCGCCGTGCTCGGCGCATCGAGCTTCACCTACGCTCAGGCGACGTGGACGCAGGGGCTCGCCGACTGGATCAGCGCCCATGTTGGCGCCTTCGCGGCGATCGGCGGCATCCCGGCGCTGCTGGTGCCGGACAACACCAAGGTCGCGGTCATCAAGGCGTGTCTCTACGACCCGCAGATCAACCGCACCTATGCGGAGATGGCAGCGCATTACGGCACCGCCATCTTGCCGGCGCGGCCGCGCAAGCCGCGCGACAAGGGCTCAGACTCATACTGCACCTCGTCAGTTACGTGAGGATGAAGTTGCGGGATCGACCTGGTAATCGCGTTTGTGGATGAACTTTCCCGGCAGGCCCTCGGGCGGAATCTCGTAGAGGAAGTCGCCGCGATCGTTGATTGGATGTGCGCGTAGCAGGCCGCGTCGGCGCCACATGTGGACGGTCGAGACCACAACGTTGTAGCGAGCCGCGACGTCCTGCGGGGTCAGCAGTCCCTGCGCGAGCAGACGCTCACGTCGATCGGTAAGGTGGTAGGTGTGGCGAAGCCGCCCAATGCGCGTAGCTGTCCAAGGGGTGCTCACGACGGTCCGCACGCCACGCTCGTTGAGCAGGCCGGCGATCTCCTTGTCCGTGTAGGTATCGATGAGGCGGTCGATCTCCTCGATCACGGCGGCATCTGTCGTGCGCAACTCGACACACGACTTCGGCAGCGGTAGATCCAAGGAGCGCGTCGCGCCGCCGACGAAGCGGATATCGACATGGAGCGTATCGCCCTTGCTGAGCGTTATGTCCTCGATCAGCAGGCGCAGCATGCGCTTTTTGTCTTTCATCTGAGTGCGCGGATTGCGCCAGAGGCGGGGGAAGTCGGTGGCGAGGGCCATCAGCTCCGTACGCTCGGCATCGGTCACGACGCCTACATCGACCGTCGAGGCTTTGTCGTAAGCGTCCTGTGCCGCGGCGAGCGCGCGCAGCTTCGTGTTCCAGTCGGCTTCCAGGGCGTCAGCCACCAGACGGTTGTCGGGATCGACCTTGAGGAAGCGACGCTGCGCAAGTTCTGCATCATACTTCGCTCGCTCCACGTGCTGACGGCGCAATCGATCTGCTTCGTCCTGACGGTTGGCAAGCTCCTGCTGCACGCCGAGAGCGACTTCGATCGCCAGTGGCGTCATCGCCTCGATCAGGATGTCGCCGATCGCAGCATCGAGCGCGCTGCCATGCACGGTCTGACACAGGCCGATCTCGCCTCGGAACATTGGGCGGCGGCCACACCAGTAGGTCGGCACTTGTTGGTTGTGGTGATGGTGATAACGCACCGACATGCGCTCGCCGCAGCTCCCGCAGATCACAAGACCCTGCAGCAAGGCCGTTCCCTCGCGCGGCGGGCCCCGATGCCGCTCGGTACTCCAGGCCAACCCATTACCCTTCACACGGTCCAGGTTCGATCGGTAGTCCTCCCAGCTGATATAGCCAGGATGGACGTCGCGGAGCAGGATCCACTCTTCGCTTGGAACCTGCCGCGAGGTGTACTTGCCGCTCGGCAGACGACGATGTTTGGTCCGACCGAACACGAAGGCGCCGGCATAGCGCGGATTATGGATGATCTGCCGTGCGCGACAGTGCAGGAGCTCAGCCCACACGAGTTCGCCCTTGTGCGCGCCACTTCTCAAACGACGCGGGAACAGCAGTTTCTTCGCATGGAAGTCCTTGACCACTGCCAAACACGAGCCCGTGCGCCTGAACGTGTCGAAGAACAGCCGCACGGCGGCCTGCACCTGGATGTCCGGATCAAGGATAACACGCTCGTGTGCATCATGCACAAAGCCGACCGGGACCATCTGCTTGAGCTCGCCGCGGCGGGCGCGACTGAGAATCCCGCCGCGAAGTCGCGCCTTGAGCACATGAAGTTCGGCTTCACTCATGGTTCCCTTTAAACCCAGGAGGAGGCGGTCATTGAAGTGCGCCGGATCATACAACCCGTCTTCGTCCAGAATCAGTGTGTCAGCGAGTGCACACAGCTCGAGCAATCGATGCCAGTCGGTGTTGTTGCGCGCAAGGCGCGATACCTCAAGTCCAAGTACGATCCCGACACGGCCCAGGCCAACCTCACTGACCAGACGCTGGAAGCCCTCGCGGTCGGTCGCGCTGGCACCGGATTGCCCGAGATCGCAATCGATGACCACGATCCGATCAAGCGGCCAACCGAGCGCGACGGCACGATCGCGCAGCGCATACTGGCGCTGCGTACTCTCGGTGTTCTCGAAGACCTGGCGCAACGTCGACTGTCGCACATACAAGTATGCCATGCGCGACAAATGCGTGGCAGTGATCTTCTGTGAGGCCTCACTGTTCATCGGCATGATCGATATCCCTCCCTCGGTATGGGGTGTTCGACACAACGCGTCGAGAGAACCAGATTGGTCAAAAGCGCGGTCAGATCGCGGTGAGGCACACTGCCGAGCCACGCCGGCGCAGAGTCGTACGCGCCGGGAGGTTCGGCCGCAGGCACCTCCGCGGGGGGTGTGGTGTGTCGCACGCCCGACGCCCGGATAACGCCCTCCAGCGCCTTGAGCCAGCCGGGCATCCCTTCGTACAGCAGCAAGGCAAGACCCACGCCGCGGGGCTGGCCTGCTGCGCTCGTCCCGCCGGGACTGGCCTCCGCAGCGACGACCTGTGAACGAAGCAGCTCGTAATGGGCTACGTACTGCGCAGGATCGAGCGCAGCCACTTCGGCTATCGTGGGCGTTTTTTTTCCTGCCGCTTCAGATAGGGGAGCAGACGTCGCAGGATGCTGCGCGGGTGGGCATGAATGCCGCAACGTTCGGCCAAGAGCTCGGCCAACTCTGCACCGCCTGGCATGTGTTCCGCCTCGCGCACCGCCTGCGCCAGCACGGCAAGGGCCTCCTCGGTAAGCTTGTGCGGGCGCTTCGGCCCGCGCTTGCGCGGTAACAGGCCCGGCAGACCTTCGCGATTGAACAGCTCCCAGGTCACGTAATAGACCGGCCGGGACAGTCCAAAGGCCTCTGCCGCATCCACCACGGCGCGCCCCTCCTTCGCGACGCTGCGGAGCATCTCGTACTTGACCTGGACCAGATCGTTCGGATCGAAGAACGCACTGCCGCGGAAGAGCGGATCGCTCACGGCCTGAGGGCGGGGGTGGGTGGCGCCGTGTGCCTGCAAGGCCTGCCGGCGCCGCACCCGTTGACGTGAATCTGCTGCCATCCGGCCTCCTTGAAGCGCGAATCGCCCATGTGTCTTGATAATTAGATACAGCATATGGGCGACGATCAAGAGGAGAAGATCGCGCAATCAGATAATATCCTCTTACATCGGCGATAAATCGCTGAAATCCGTTTATCGACCCACACGTCGCCACCGACGCGCGAACATATTTTCCAAGACAGCATGCATATAATTTGCCTAACATGACGGCGCCTCCCCTTGCTGCCGCCACTCATCGATGAGCTTGCGCAGCTCACGCAGTTGATCGGTTCGGAAGAAGGCGCGACCAGCACCAACCGTGACTACGAGGTCGGGCTCGATAACGTCAGTCCATTCGACCGGAAGTGTGCGCAGCCTCCCTTCGGGGCCTGCGTACAACACGCGGTCTCCGCCCCAGTTGTTGCGCACGGCAAGCAGATCGAACGTCTGTCCTCGTAGCGGATGGAATGGATGCGTGACCGTAAAAACTTGCGCGCCATGCTCATCACCATATGCAATGCGCGCTAGACTCCAAGGCCAAGGTCGAACAGGCCGTCCTCGTTGTCGAGCGCTGGTTGCTTGGGCGCCTGCGTCATCGCACCTTCTACAACCTCGCCGAGGTCAACACGGCGATCGGCGAACTGCTCACGAGGCTCAACGAAGAGCGGACGATCCGGCGGCTCGGCATAACGCGCCGCCGGCTGCTCGAAGAGGTCGACCGGCCGGCACTCAAGCCGTTGCCGGCATCCCCCTACGTGCTCGCCGAGTGGCGTATCCGCCGTGTCAGTCTCGATTACCACGTCGAGGTGGAGAAGCATTACTATAGCGTTCCCCATCGCTTCGCCCGCGCCGAGGTCGAGGTGCGGTTCACTGCCCGCACCGTGGAGATCTTCCACAAGGGCGAGCGGATCGCCGCGCATCAGCGCATGAGCGGCAATCACAAGCACACCACCGTGCCGGAGCACATGGCTTCCAGCCATCGGCGCTACGCCGGCTGGACCATCGCACGCATCCGCCAGGATGCCACCGCGATCGGGCCGGCGACCCGCGCGTTGTGCGACCTCATTCTCGACGAGCGCTCGCACCCCGAGCAAGGCTTCCGCGCCTGTCTCGGCATTCTCAGGCTTGCCGCCTCCTACGGGCGCGAGCGCCTCGACGCTGCGGCTGCGCGGGCGATCGACATCGGCGCGCGCACCTATGGCTCGGTCAAGTCGATCCTCGCCAACAATCTCGATCGGCGTCCTGCTCACCAGCGCTCCGCGGACGATGCGCCGATCCTGCATGCCAACATCCGTGGACCGCGCTACTACAATTAGGAGACCCTCCCTTGCTCACTCATCCGACCTTCGACCGCCTCAACGCCCTCGGCCTGCACGGCATGGCCAAGGCCTTCGCCGACATCGAAGCCACCGGCGAGGCCGCAAGCCTCGGTCACGCCGAATGGCTTGCGCTGCTGCTCGAACGTGAAGCCTCGCTGCGTCACGACAAGCGGCTCGCCACTCGTCTGCGTTACGCCAAGCTGCGCCACAGGCGTGCGTCGAGGACGTCGACTACCGCACCCCGCGCGGGCTCGACCGTCCGCTGTTCGCCAGCCTCGTTGAGGGTCGCTGGATCGACGACCGCGTCAATCTCCTGATCTGCGGCCCGGCCGGCGTCGGCAAGAGCTGGCTCGCCTCGGCGCTCGGCCACAAGGCCTGTCGCGACAATCGCTCCGTGCTCTACCAACGCGTCCCGCGTCTGTTCGACGAGCTGGCGCTCGCACGCGGCGACGGCCGCCATCCGCGCCTGTTGCGCGCTCTTGGCCGCGTCGATCTGTTGATCCTTGACTTATGTGGAGCGCACAGTGATGTGGAGTTGAGGGTCGACAATCGGCGCCGGTCCGGTTTTTGACAGCCGCCAACTCCACATAATTTACCTGTAGGTCATAGCCTCTTCAGCCAATCAACGATGTTGATCGCCGCAGAGGAGACGTGCCCGGCACGAGGCGGTGCGAGGATCTCAGGGAACACCTGCATTAGCGCCTGGCGTTTTAGATCGATGTCCGCCCTTGCATAGGTCATGGTAGTGTTCAGCGACGAATGCCCGAGCCATTGGCTGATGGTCGCGAAGTCGACTCCCGCCTTCAGGAGAAAGATGGCGGTCGTATGCCGCAAGGAATGGGGATGGATCCGCTTCTCCTGCAGCGTGCGGGTTGCACTGGCTCCGGCCGTGATGTGCTTCTTGAGCAGGTAACGAACGCCAAAGCGGGTCAACTTGTTGCCCTGGCGGTTCACGAACAGCGGAGAGTCGCCGCCTTCTGACTGAGCAGCACTGTTCGAGAGGTCCTGCAGAAGCCGTGCGGTTTGCGGCCAAATTGGACACAATCGCATTTTGCCGCCTTTGCCGCGCAGCCGGACTTGATGAGGAGGATCAGTGCGGATGTCGCACAGGCGCAGATCGAGTATCTCCTGAACACGGGCACCCGTATTGAGCATCAGTGCGAACAGGGCATAGTCGCGCTTACCCCGTTCCGTGGAGCGATCGATCGATTTGAGCAACGCTTCGACTTCCTGCGGCTCAAGGTATTCGATCGGCTTGCTACGCGCGCCGCGTTTGAACGGTACGCCTAGCACGCGCTGCAGCTCGGCTAGATGGGCGGGCTGTTCGGTTGCAAGAAAGCGAGCAAATGTATGCAGTGCCGCCAGCCGCGCATTGCGGGTGGCGACGCCATTGTGACGCTCGGCTTCCAGAAAGGCCAGGAAGTCCTGGACCTGCCTGGCGGTGAAATCGACGAGGTCGAGATCCTCGATAGCCTTGGCTGTTTGCGACGAAGTAAAACGCAAGAACAGCACGATGGCATCCCGGTAGTTGCGTATGGTGTGTCGGCTGGTACCCCGGAGCGTCGGCAGATACTCGCGGAAGAACCGCTCGATGCCCTTGCCGAGTTCGTTAGGTCTTTGGGATCTCATGCGGCACCTCCGGTGATGAGATGGCCGAAGTGCGTCTCGAGCCGATCGCTGGCTGCAGCAGCGAGTTGCGGAATCCAGCGCAGGTAATAGGCAGTCGAAACAATTGAGACGTGCCCCATGTACATCGCAAGCTTTGGCAGATTGGATTGGACATCCGCACCTTGCTGGTACCATCGCAACAGCGACCCGACCGCGAAGCTGTGACGAAAATCGTGCACCCGCGGGGCTCGTCCGTCGGTGCCGCAAACGTTGGCTGCTCGGAATAGCGCTTGGATTCCTTGGCGCAGGCCGGTACCCGTGTAGCCGCGCACCCGCCCCTTGCTGTTGCACAGCAAGGGTGAACCCGCTGAACGGCTCAGCGGTGGCCGAAGCCGCTTCCTGAGGTACGACCTCAGCTCCCGAGCGGCGTCTGGCGACAACGGGACGATCCGCGACTTGTGGAACTTCGATGCCCGAATCTGCAAAATGCCGTGGCGGGAATCGACGTCGGCCAATGTGAGGTGCAGGAGTTCGCCCCGACGGAGCCCTGCCGTGTAGAGCAGGACCACGGCAAGTCGCATCACGGCTGGCCGAAGCGGCGAGGTCGACGTCGGGGCCAAACGATCGGCCGCGGCCAACATCCTGGCGACCTCGGCCGCCCCAAAGATGACCGGCGGTGCATACGGCCTGCGATGTGGGAGACGGTTGATATCCGGAACGAAGCAGGTTGGCTCGGTACGCCGTCGATAGAGGCAAAAGTTGCGCACGATGCGCTGGCGATTACGTCGCGTGTTTGCAGAGAGATGACCTTGCGCCGCGCACCATGCATCGAAGAGTGCTTGATCGAGGTCGGGACGGCTGGTCTTCTCAAGAAACCGACGCAGACCGTCGATTATGCGCTCCTCATTGACGTAGGCGCGGCCGAGTGAACGTTGCCTCCGCAAATATCGGTCGGCCAACTGGTCGAACGCGCTGCATTGTAATGTCGCGCTCATCTGGCGTCCTCCTCGAGGCCAATGGTCGCCGTCGGCAGAGCAAGCGCGACCTCTCGCAAGGCTCCGGTCTCCAGCCGGAGATAGACGCAGGTGCTCTCCAGGGTATGGTGACCCAGCAGATCACCGATCACCTTTACGCCGACCCCGCGATCGAGCAGACGCATCGCAAATGAATGGCGCAGGCAGTAGGAGGACGTACCTTGGAGCGGCAGCCCGCTCTGACCCGCGCGCTTCTGGTAGAGATCGCCGATGGCGTAGTGCGTGAGGGGACCGACCGGGGTGCTGGCGCGGAGGAACAGTTCAGGGTGCTTCCCGCCAGGCCGGCCGCGGCGCAGATAGTGTCTGAGAATCCGCAGCGTTTGGTCGGCTACGGGAAGGATCAGATCCGATCTGGTTTTGCACTGCTTGACGTGGAGCGTCTTGTTCTCCCAATCGATGGAGCCAAGCGTCAACGTGATGATCTCTGAGGGACGCAGGCCGTAGTGCGCCATCAAATGGAGGATCGCATAGTCTCGCCAGCCAAGCCGGCTTGATCGATCGATGGAACGCAGCAGCCGCTGGACGAGCGGCCATGCCAGGGCTCGAGGCGGCAGTTCACCTCGGTAGGCGCGCGGCGCGTCAATTACGTCGAGCCGCTCTTGGACCTCGCCCTGGTCGAAGCAAAACCGAAGAAAAGCACGAAGGCGAGCGACAACGTGCTGTAGTGTCTGTCGTTTGATCCGCCGGGCTGCGGTGATTACGAACCGCTCCACTGCGGCGGCTGATAACGCCTGCAGCGGGGCGTCAGCTGGCAAAGCGTGCGCGAGCAAGCTCTTCGCCGTTGCGATGTGCTGTTCCAGCGTCGCGCTGGAAAGGCCACGCACCTCCGATAGATGCCGTTTGTAGCGATCAAGAAGCGATGAGAACGGGTCTGGCGCCGGTTCCCTGACGAGCAGTCTTCTCACGGTGAGAAAGCGTACAACGGCGCATCGAGTGCCTTGCAATGACGTAGAAGAAAATGCTTGCGAGAAAAACCTCTCTGAAACGCCGGTATCGCAATCAAGCCGCGCCGCGCCCATCCGATCGAGGGCTTCCTTTAGCCCTCGTACGTGGCGGCAGGCTGTGGGTCGGGCGTATCCAGCCGAGATGAGCCAAGCGGCGAAATCTTCCAACAAAGCGCCATTGGGCGATCCCGTGTAGCACGCGTGAACCTTCCGAAATAAGTGTTCGAGCATGGTTGCCCCCGTTGGATGGTTGGGAGAACCACGCTACCGTCGTCAGTTATGTTGAGTAGGAACGGTCGAAGCGGCTGTTAATAGCGGGGAGATCGATACGGCTCCACATCACTGTGCGCTCCACATAAGTCGAGTCACGTTGAGCTCAACGTGACTCGACGACTGGGGCCTCGCCCCGCTCGATGCAGGCGCCCGCCACGATCTCCTGGAGATCCTGGAGGATCGCTACGGCCGACGTTCCACCCTCGTCACCAGCCAGCTCCCCGTGGATGCATGGCACGTGCTAATTGGAGACCCCACCTACGCTGACGCCGTGCTCGATCGCCTCGTCCACAACGCCCACCGGCTCGACCTCACCGGCGAGAGCCTGCGCCGAACACCGTCATCCGCCCGAAAGACCTGAGCCCGTGGCGCTGTGGACATGCCGCTACGCTTGGACAACGCAAACGCGTTGCCCACATGCCCACAGCAAACGCAGACAAAGAAAACAGGTTCAGGTTGCGATTCCAGATTGACCATCCGGCTTGACCGATGCCAGAGAACCAACCGGCCAGAACGCCTCGCCACCGGGCGAGATCAAATCGGAGAGGTGGGCGACATCGTCTCGGAATCGGCGGGCGACTTCATATCGGTACGCCCGGGCGACTTCGTCGGAATCCGCATATATTTCTCTAAACTCTTCTTTTCGATCTCCGAAACTTTGACGACGTTCGTTTCAATTTCCTGATTCACACCCCCGCTTAGTGGCACAAAGAATGGAAACGAATACCACGAGAACCAATTCGGGTCTGACATCGACATCCTCTCGATCACCGTGACGATGGCGTTCGTTCTCATTGGCGGGCGCATTGCGCGGAGTCCGCTGATGGCCGCAGCGGTCTGATGCCTCGACTGAGCAAGAAGCGCGCGTGAGAGACCTTGGTGGAAGAACATGTGGTTTACAGTGGAAAAGGAAGGAAAACATGTGCTTTACGACCGAAGCTCGCTCTCCAAAACGTCGGACTCGAAACACGAAAGCATCAAACACGGCAGCGTGCGGCGGGAGTGAAGTGCGAATGGCTCGCGCGGTGCGAAAAAACACTCATCGCTTTGGTGCTTTTGAAGTCTATGCCTGTCTGGCACACGGGTTTCTGAGGGATGTTTGGCTTGGCCGTCTATTCTTCACGTCCCCTCAGACAGCCGAGCTTGCCGTAAAAACTTCGCGCGGGTGGTTGTCTGCAGTCGGCCTCCCGTGCGCTTTTTTGGTATCCGACCGTCGCACATCGTGGAGATCGTGCCATTACCGCGAAGAGGCTTTGAAGAACGCAATAGAGGCGCTCACACAATGGTCTCAAGAGAAGGTCGCAACGAGCGTCGTGCTCGCCGCGATCGCGAAGCCCGAAGTGATGAGGCCACCACCAAGGCGGCGTCCGAAACAGAAGCTCACTCCATGATCCTAGTTAGTTGAAGGGATCTTCCGTCATACTCCTCTTACCGCTCGTCGTACTGCGGTCCCCCGGTTGAGCCGTCAAGCCCGGCAAACGCATCGTACTAATCACGAGAACATCAATCGGTCCAAATGGCGTACGACAAGCAGGGCGCAGTCCGCGGAGGAGAAGCCATGCGCGAGATCCCGCCTAATCCCCAGTCGCCGACACGGCACCGGCGGATGATCCGCTCACGCCGTATGACCACGACACGAACATGCGATCACGTATTTGCGCATGCTGGACACGGACGCCGAAGGCTCTGACTCGCGCGAAGTGGCCGATATCGTGCTGCGCATCGAGCCGGGGCGCGACCTTGATCGCGCCAGGAAAGTGTACGAGACGCACCTTTCAAGGGCGAAATGGCTGAGCAATCACGGATATGAACCGCTGCTGAAGTACGGCTGGCCCGCGTCAAACTGAGCAACACAGTCGATATCCCATGTGGGCCGGCTGAAGAGATTTGGTGAACGGAAACTCGGGACGAAGCTTCTTGAGCTTCTTGAGCTGGTCCTTCACCTCGCCGGAGGTCGCAGCTCGCGCCGTGTCGCCGGCCAGGCGGCGCTTGCCGGCCTCGAGGAACTCCTTGGATCGGTCGTAATGCATCGAGGCGACAATGCCTTCTCGGCAGTAGAGCTCGGAGATGTTCTCCTCGCCGCGCAATCCTTCCAGCAGCGTACGGATCTTCTCTTCCGCTGAATAATGCCGGCGGGCCTGTCGCCTGACGTCTCTTAGACCTTGTTCTGCCGGTGCTTTGCCCGGCCCGGATTCTGTTTCATCTTTGCTCCTGGTGGCTACGACGAACCAGAAATCCTCCTTCCGCAAATCCCCCACTGTTTGTCTCACAGGCCCTGACGGCGAACACGCCAACATCAGACCGGGAATCTACTGTCTAAAATGGCAAGGGACCTCGCAAGACAGCGTACAGCGCGACCGGCACGCTAACCAGATTCAAAAGCCAGATCAGGTAGGTTCGTTCCTGGATGCCGCGGGTTAGAGTTGCTTCTTGCGTTTGTAGGTTCAAACGGAGGACAGTGTGAGTGAAGGACTATCCCGATCCCGCCATGGCAAAGAACTACGTAGAATTGCTCGCGCTGTTGAAGGAACAGCAGAAGATTGCCGAGCGTGGCATTCGCCAATCACCTGATGATTTCTGGAAGTGGGGCCGAAAGGGCAGTCACTCACTGCGCGCGAGCGATCGTTCCTTCTGGAGCCCCATTACTACCCGCCGGTCCGCAGGATCCGGACATCCCGCATGCAAATCAATTAGATCGCCTGATCAAGATTCTTGTCTACCGACAGGGCCTCAAAACGACAAACGGATTCAACGGCTGAGAGTCGTCAGCATAACGTCGCAAGCTGAGCCGGGACACCAAGTTGGCCAATGCGCGATAAGGCTCAAACCAGACGTGAAAACTCCCCGCTCGCGTGCCGACTATGGGTGTCCGAAGGTATTTCCATTTCCAACGACAACCGGATGGGTTCTTCCAAGCGCTTCTTTTCGTCCAAGGACAAGTTTCAAGTTCAGCAATTTGGATCGAGAATGATCAGGGAATTTGGCCTCCTGAGTATGCTTTCGGGATCCGCCCTAGCCTTGTACGCACGTCGGCATCAATCAAAGATCATGGAGGCATGCGCTGGCGCGCTGCTGATTCTTGGCCTCGCCTGCTTTGGCGCGTCACTGCCGAAGTAAGCACCAATCAAGGCGTCTGCTCGCGCGGCGAGCAAAACGCTTCCTACGTCGCATACAACTCGCGGCCGTGGCCGCAGTAACCCTTGTCGACATAAGGCCGCTCGATCGCACAGCCGGTCAGTGTCTCGGTGCGGTCAATAACGTCCCGCAAGGTGTGACCGTCGTACGGATTGTCGGGCAACGACCTGGCGTACAGCACGAACAGACCGTAAGGCCGTATGTCCGCCTCTTCCAGTGAGGTGGCTCGCCCCACACTGCGCGTCCGAGGGTTACTCGGGCGTACCGAGCCGACCTTCATCACGGCAGGACGAGCCGTGGCAGATTATGGGGAAGCATTTGTCGGAATCGACGTCGCGAAGCTGAAAAACGCCCATCGCGATCGCGGAAACAGGCCGGGAAGGAGAGGTTCGCTTCATCGGTGAGGTCGACGCGTCGGCGACGGCCATGCGCCGGGTCGTTGAACGGATCGCCAGCCGGTTTGGTGGTGTGCATTTCTGTTACGAGGCCGGTCCGACTGGCTATGGCCTTTATCGCCTGATCCGGTCGCTCGGCCATGAATGCACCGTGGTTGCGCCGTCGCTGATCCCGAGGAAGCCAGGTGATCGCGTGAAGACGAACCGCCGGGACGCTGTTTCTCTTGCCCGGCTGCTGCACGCCGGCGAGCTGACGGCGGTGTGGGTTCCCGATGAAAGCCACGAAGCGATGCGCAATCTCGTCCGCGCCCGGGCGGCGGCGGTTGAGGCGCTGCGGGTCCACCGCCAACAGGTGAGCGCCTTCATGCTCAAGCACGGCCGCACCTATCCCCGCAAGAAGGGATGGACGATGCGCTATCTGCGTTGGCTTCAGGAACAGCAGTTCGATCATCCCGCGCATCAGATCGCGCTCCAAGAAATGGTCGAAGCGGTTTGCCTCGCCAGGGAGCGGGTCGAACGTCTGGAGCGCACGATCGAAGAGTTCGTCTCTGCCTGGTCCTTGGAGCCGCTCGTGCGGGCGCTTCAAACACTGCGAGGTATCGATCTAATCGTCGCGGTGACATTTGCCACTGAGGTTGGTGACGTGAGCCGTTTTGAGACCTCACGTCAGCTCATGGGCTATCTCGGCCTGGTGTCGGGCGAGCGATCGACCGGGGAGACGGTCAGGCGTGGCGGCATCACCAAGGCCGGCAATGGCCGCGTTCGCCACATGTTGGTCGAGAGCGCCTGGACGTATCGGCACCCGCCGAAGATCGGAAAAACAAAGCTATACCGGCTCGAGCAGCCATCGCCAGCGGTGCGAGAGATCGCATGGAAAGCGCAGACCCGCCTGACCGCTCGGGACATCTGCCGCCGAAGATCGTCGAGCCGCACGCGATCGCCGCGCGCGTTGACGACATGAAGGATCGCATCGCCCTCATGGACCACGCTGAGTTGCGTCGAGCCCTGCGGCGGCTTCGCGCTCACGGGGCCGTGGATCGGCGAGCGCAAGGTCACGATCCTGGCATTGACCACGGCCTCGACGCCCGAGGTCTGCAGCACGGCCTTCAGCGGCAACCATCCGAAGACGGCCACGATCGCAAAGGCCAATGCCGACCTTGAGCAGGCGGCGAACCCACCGGCCCTAGCCTGCAGGTGCTTCGGGATGGGGAGCGCTATCGCTGACGGGCGCGCTCACCGGCTCGTCGTGCGCCGGCTGCAACCGGTCTTGCAGATCGCGCTGCAATCCGCGTGCACCCGATTCCTCGTCCTTGCTGACGGACGTATGATCTTCGGGAACGGGCTTCCGCTGTTTCTGATTCCAGATCACCGGCCCCTGAACTGTCAGTGCGCGCGGGGTGCAGAAACCGTAACCCTTCGGCGAGCGTCGAACCGCAGGAGACCATCGACAGCTGTTTCTCGAACCAAGGCTTTCCGCAAGGGTATCGATGGTCTTGTTGCGCTTGTGCGCGATGCCGGTTCGGATCCGTTCTTGTGTGTCGGACGAGATTATGTGGCAGAGGCGCCCTAACACCAGCCAGGGCCGGCCACCCAGAGATTCTCCGCCACATAGTAATCAGATGCTGGCCGGCAGCTGCAGGATGGTGTCGTTCGGCGGAAGCGCGCGCTGCGGTCGCCTGAGACGCCCGCCTTCTCGAGTCCCCAGCCCATCATCGAGCACGCCGTGACGAACCGCGCGGCTGTCGTAGCGCGTCAACGCCCAGGCAAGGCAGGTCGTAGAATCATGGCCTCCAGAGAAACGCACGAGTGCAGATCTTGTCATCCCCAGTGTCCCAAAATGACTCCGAGCCTCACGGTTCGTCTCCATCATATTCGGCCCAGCATTCGGCGGTCTCGAAGACCTTGACCGCGGAGAGTTGCTGCAATCGGGGTCTTATCTTGTCCCAGATCCAGATCGCGATGTTCTCCGCGGTCGGATTCTCGAGCCCGCGGATATCGTTGAGGCAATGGTGATCGAGTTGTCGCAACAAAGGCCCTAAAACCTCCTCGAGCTCGAAGAAATCTATCACGAAGCCCGTCCGCGGATCGACCCGACCGCTCAAGACGAGTTCGATCCGGTAGGAGTGACCGTGCATCCTGTGGCAGCGATGCGTCTCGGGCACGTTCGGCAGCCGGTGCGCGGCTTCAAACTTGAATGCTTGAGATATTCTCATTTGATTCCGAGGTGTTTGTGAGTTTGGACGCTGAGACGCCATTTGGGATGAGGCCGACAATATTCGATGGCATCGCGTGTACTGGCGACGACGTCGGGACCATCCATCGGCTGGAGCAGGAAGTTCGCGAAGTCAAGGTCTTCGAGACGCTCGGGTAGCGCCTCGGGCCCGTTCGGAAACCTGCTCACCTCGTTTAAGCCGTATCAGCAGGTCCTTCCGCCGTTCTTTTGCAACCTTCTGCCCGAAGGCCCCTGCATGTCGAACCTCTCTGTTGGCAATGGCCTTGAAGAGCGCAATCGCGATCCGACCGCGTTCCGTGATTTCGAAGCGAAGGGGCTTGCGGCCGCACTACGCCACGGAGCCGGCGATCAGGGCACCGAATCAGTGACGAGCCGAGCTCGGCCCATGTCCGCGAATTGCCGTTGGGGTAAAGGCCGGAGTCGCGGCCGATCTCGAGCGCCGTCACCTCGCGGTCGGCGGCCAGGACCGCGGCCTGCCGCGGCTTCAGCGTCTGTCTCGGCCGCCTCACAGCCCCAACTCCTCCGGCGACCGGCCGACCCCCGGACCCGGACCCAGTCCCGGCGCTCCGCCGCGACCGGCTGGACGAACGGGTGGCTGGCGCGCGCCTCAAGCGGAGGCGATCCTCGCCGAGCGAGAACGCATCAAGCGCGACACCATCGCAAACGGCCGCTTGCAGCATCAACTGCAGCCTGCTTAAACTCTAACCCTGATGAGCCAGAGCCTCCCTTCTCGAAAAGCCTGATCAGTCTCAAATCATCTGACGACGGACAAGCCGGTCACGAGCAATCCGGAAGGCTCAGAAGATTGTCGGGAAGAAAATGATCATTCTCGGTCTTTAGGTACTCGCGACCATCGTGTTTTTTGACGATCACCTTGACTGTCTTACCCTGCTCAGTGACATCATAAGCGCTTTTGTCGCGTTTGACGTTTGCAATGGCTGTTTCTTCCGAATCTCGCCATGCTGAACCACCGACTGCTTGAATACGCCGATGGCGGTCTTGATGGTTAGGCAGCTTGGTAATGCAGGTGATACGGCGAGTCATGGCTCACTCCTTATTTCGTGGAGCCAAGGCTTTGACCGTTAGCAGAACGGACTCATTATCCGATTGCTTGGAAACCTTCAGAGCCCCGCCTCACGGGTTGAAAATTTGAATAACGTGGTCAGTACGGGCGGGTTGCATTCACCCGGGTTTCCTCTGCTCGCTGTCTGTATCTGCATCGTTGGTTATGCCAGCGCGGATACACCAACTGGCCAGCCTTACCGCACGACGTGCGTCATTATTATCCAGACCAGCAGGACGGCGCTTAAGACCGCAATGCCAATACCGATGCGAGCCGCGGTTGAATAAGAACGGAAGCGTGGTTGTTTGAACATGCGACTTCTTCTCTTGTCCCTTGACGCGAGCGCGTACCGCTGATGTGCCCTAACTCCGTGGCGCGAGTTCTTTCTTTAGGCATGCGAGCTTGGCGAACCGGTTCCACCGCGCTTTGGCTTTCTCGCGATTTCTCTCGCAGCTCGCCGGCTTCCCGCAGTTCGGCGCGGCGCTTTGCCTGCAAGCTCGCGAACTCTTACGCGACAAGGTCTCGTCTGAGAATGCTGACCCGTTTGTTCAGCGCTCGGCGCAACGCATTGCCCTCACACGTCGTCATCCTGCCAGCAGACCGCTCGGCCACACAATCCATCATGACCCGTTGAATCTGGACTAGTGTCATACTTTCGATCTGGGCAATGCGTTTCTTAACTTTGGCGCGCAAGTTGGCAGTCTTTTTAGACATCGTCAGATCCTGATGCTCCACCGAGTCCAGCCCGAAAGGCTAACGACGTTTGACGGTACAGCATCAACATTGGATCGGCTCCTACCTACTCTGGGGGGCGGCCGGATCAAGTCAACGGGACAGGCAAGGGCTCTATCGCGCCGAGCAGGACGACGCGACGGCTCACGCCATTCAAGGCTGCCGACCTCCAAGAGATGAATCGGCGCATCAGGTAACGGTGCCGGCAGTAGCGGATCATCTTCCGATCCGCGGTCACGATCGAACAGGCTCGCCGCAAGGATTTCGAGGAAGCATTGAAGATCCTCGAAGGCGGCTTTGTGTCAATTAGCAGTGGGCGCGTAAGCTTCATTAATCCGTCGATCCGCGACTATCTGACAAACTATCTCGATGATACGGCTCTGCGAGCCTTGTTCGCGGAAGCTGCCCAGAAGGCCGACTGGGCAAAGGCGGTCTGGAATCAGGACAACGGATCGCAGCGAAATCAATCGAGCAGAAGAAGACTTTAGGAATCGCATTTTGGCCGATCGCGCAGCGATTCCTGCAACTTCCCGTCATGAAGCGCGATCCGACTGAACCCAATCGCTCCCGGTTCTACGATTCTTCCTTGTCCAATCGGCTTTCGCTCCTAATGGAATGGTATGTCGTGACCGACGATGCCGCATTTTCCGATGCTGCGGTATTGCTGGTGGAGCGACGGCGCGAACCTAGTGAGGTTGGTTCGGGACTTGCCCCCCTGCGGGAAGGTTAACAGGCATTCGCACCGATCAAGGTACTGCACAGCGACGATGGCTGGCTGTATGGATACAACATCTACTTTGATGAAGGGCCTGATCTCGAAATCCTTAAACGGATCGATGGACTGATAGATGGCCGCTGGATTCGGATTGGCGCCTAACGGCTCCGAAACTGAAGCGCCGCCAAATTCGAGATTGGCGCGCTGTCATCCGACTCAAGAGAGTCAAGCGAACTGAATACTCATAGCGGCATCGTCAACTTAATCGACCACCGAGCCGAAGGAGGCGATTCCCAAAGGTCGAGAGTCGGCGGTAGCGCTTGTCATGGAGGTCTCGCGACAAGTCGCAAAGGCTCGCTCACGCGAGGCACGACGGAAGTCGGCGGCGAGGCTCCGGGATAGGGGATGTGGAGAAGGTTCGCAACCTGATCATGAACTGACAGAAACCGTTCAGCCTGATGGGACGATTTGAAACGCGTCATGATCCGCTCGCGCCGCCTCGTCGGCTGATGAAAATGTTGAGAGCTTTGTACTGGCGATGTTCAACGCCCATCTTCGCCCTCGCAGCACCGTACGAACGGCATTTGTCCGTGATCATCACGCGCGGCGGCATGCCGGCGGATTTCAAGAGCTTCTTCATGAACCGCTGTGCAGTGCGCGAATCTCTTCGGCGCTGGATCAAGACGTCGAGAACGAAGCCATTCTGGTCGACAGCGCGCCAGAGCCAATGTTATTCGCCCGCGATCGAGATAACGACTTCGTCCAGATACCATTGTCACCGCGAGCGGGAGCGCGCTGGCCGATCCGATCGGAGAACGGCTTGCCGAATTCCGTCCCCACTGGCGCACGGCTTCATAAGGTCACGCCAACGCCGTGCGCCGCCAGCATTTCCTCGACCATGCGCAAGCTTAAGGGAAACAGGAAATACTACCAAACGGCATAGCTGATCACTTCCGACGGGAAGCGATGGCGGTGATAAGGAGGATCCTTGGCAGTCCGCACGTCGCTCGTATACCCCCTGCGCCGCTCCAATTCGTTGAACTTGACGGCACCCTCGGCCCCTACCAGGACGAGGAGGCGACAGCATGCTTTGCGTGTAGCACAAATTCTTGCAATCTGCGAGCTGCCACAGCACAGGGAGCAAATAATGGCACTGAAAGATGTTATTGGCGAATACGCTTTTGTATCCAAAGTAGATGTATCAGACTTGGATGCCAGCGTGGCGTTCTATGGAAAGAAGCTCGGCTTAATTCCAGACGAAAAGTACCACACGTCGACATGGCGGCAATTCCGTGTGCTTCCACGTGTTGCCATCGGACTGAATGTGCACCCTACCGGAGTCGGAACAGGCGGTGCCGTGGCAACGCTTGTCGTCGATGACATCGAGCAGGCAAGTAACCGATTGCAGAAGCAGGGCGTGGAGGTCAGTAAAATAGATGATGTGGGAGACGGCGTTCGGCTTGCCTTCTTCAAGGATCCCGACGGCAACTCCCTCGGTCTTCGTCAAAACTCTCCGCAGCATCCCAAGGCAGCTGCCGTAGGCGGCGCGTAGTCCACCAGCCACCGGCTTGCGCCTCATGCGAGCCGGTGGCTGCTGACCCGCTGGCGGGTTGCCCCTTCGGAAAGTTGGGTGAACCCGGCCCGCCGCCGGCTCACTTACCCTTGCGCGTCGGCACTTCACAGAGGGCCGCCGAGTTAACTTGCTGCTGAATGGTTGCGCTGCCAGCCACTGCCGGCACGACACAGTGTCCGCCTCCACAAGCGACGAATGTGACTCCACCATTCGGCGGGAGACGCACGTCGCCCGGCAAAGTGATCGCCAATACCTACCCAGACCTCCAAAGGGATCGCCAGTCTCTACAGACAAATTGGCATCCGTCTGATTCGCCACGGCATGCGGTTCTTCGACTAGTGGGCTTACCGCTACACCGCTAGCCGGTGCCTTCTTCTAAGATTTGGTAGGTTGCACTTAGTTGGACAGCGGCCTCTAATGATCGATGATCAAGCGACCTGCAAGCCGAAAGGCGAGCCGAAGTTTGCCGGAAATGGCGCGGAATTTCGGCGCACGCCTCTTCTTGCAATTTTGACGATGGAAGCGGTAGGCCACACGATGCTCCGGACTCTCTTTATAATTGCCTTGACGTTTGTCGTCACGACAAGATCAAGTGCTCAAGGGACCGACGCCAATCCCATATATGTTGACCAAGGTATGGATTGGACCGCGGCAGCAAGAGCGGACTTCTACTCGCGCGATCAGGGCTCGCGTTTGATTGCGTTGTCTTGGATGCAGGCCCTGAAGCAAAAGAATGGACAGCCATTCCTCGCGGATGGTTTGTCACGGTACGGTTATCTACCGAATCCTGCAAACACGGCCAACCTTCCCGTCGGTTTTCACGCTTCTGGCCCTCAAGACTTCCAGGTCGTTGGAATGACCTGCTCGGCATGTCACACGCGCCAGATCGAAGTTGACGGCAAGGTGTATCGGGTGGATGGCGGTCCGGGGCTTGTAGACTTCTACGCACTGCTTGGCGATCTGGACAAGGCAGTCGGCGATGTGATTGCCAGCGACAGCTCGTTCGCTCCCTTTGCTGCAGCTGTCCTGCGGTCCACAACGCCGGATGCGGCCGATGTTGCGGACCTTCGTCGACAGGTAGATGGGTGGTACTTGCGGTTTCACACGCTCATGGTACGCGCGCTGCCCAAGAGCGGCTGGGGAGTTGGCCGTCTCGATGCTGTAGGAATGATCTTCAACCGCATATCCGGCCTGGACATCGGTCCGCCACCCGACTTCATGATCCCGGAAAATATGAAAAACGCGGACGCTCCCGTGAGATACCCATTCCTTTGGAATTCGCCGCGGCAAGACAAGACGCAATGGCCTGGATTCGCAAAAAATGGAAATGACATCTTGGGGCTGGCTCGGAACGTTGGCGAGGTTCTGGGGGTATTCGCTACGTTCGAGCCGAAGCGTCAGGGCGCGATTATCAATTTCCTCGACAATAATTCAACCAATTTCGACGGCTTGAGCGAGCTTGAAAACTTGGTGAAGCGGATCGGCCCTCCGAAATGGCCCTGGAAGATTGACGCTGCTTTGGCCACCCGGGGCAAAGTAATTTTCGAAAGGGATTCCGCTGAAGGGGGATGTAGCGGGTGTCACGGGATTGAAGACGGAGAGCAACGCGTTCCATTCATCAAAACGTGGAGAACTCCGGTCCAGAACGTTGGTACCGATACACGAGAATACGATGTCCTCACCTGGAAGGCGAAAACGGGCGTGCTGAAAGGAGCGTTCATTCCGTTCGCGACCGCCCCGCTCAAGGAGAACGATGAGATTTTTAACATTCTTGCGACCTCGGTCATCGGTTCGATAGCGGAACACCTGTTGGCCGGCGGCGCCCCTTCAACCAATGCCCGGGTGGCAGCGGCGCCAGAGCCGGGATCGTCGGACACACCGGAGTCTCTGGGTCTGGTGCGACTACCACCAACGCTGCAGGATTTGCTAACGGCTTTTGATACTGCCAGCACCTCGGAAGCAATTAAAACTAAGCGGCAGGGAGCAGAACGAGCGTTTCGCAGCCGGCTCCCTCCATGGGGCTCCTACGAGGCTCGAGTTCTGCAGGGCATTTGGGCCGCCGCACCATATCTTCATAACGGCTCGGTTCCTACGCTGGCGGAATTGCTCAAGCCATCAGGGCAGCGCTTATCGCAATTTAGCGTTGGACGGAAATACGACATTGAAAACGTTGGTCTTGCTGCCACCCAGGAGCCCCTGAGCGAAACTCTATCCCTCACGGATTGCAGTAATATCAACTCCGGGAATAGCCGATGCGGCCACGAGTATGGGACCAGTTTAAGCGACCCAGAAAAAAGGGCGTTGCTTGAATACCTCAAGACACTGTGACCCGCTCCGGCGCTCCCTCTTTGAGCGGCTTCCTACATGCTGTCGGTCACAGCATGCTTGTTTGAGCAAACGGCATCGGTTTACCGAGCTCTCGCACAGACATCTGATCCAGCACAACCGCTCCAGGAAGCACAAGTGACGGCTTACAAATTCTCGCCCATCTTACGTATGCGTCGCTTCTGCATAAGAATAGAGATTACGCATGCTCCCAATTTCGATGCGACATCGCATAGAATGCGTTCGCTGTGGTTCTGGATTAGTCACCCTCGAGTGGCATGAACGCGTGAATGCGAATGAAGTTCAGAATCATTGGCATTGCTGGAACTGCAAACACCAGTTTGTCTCCATCATCACTTCTGACGAGAGGGTGCCTTTAGTCGATGAGATCACAAAACCATTCTTTACGAGCCTGCTCGTCTGATCAATGACGCCCGAGCAGGTCGACCTTATAAGGACATCATTTGACGCGATGTGGCCGATTCGTCGCGACCTCGCTGACCTGTGCTACAACAGGTTCGTCGAACTAGCTCCTGATGCAAGGAGCTTGTTCGGCGGCGATGCTGAGAAGCAGCGAATGAAGATGCTGGATATGATCACCGCTCTGGTCGCTTCGCTCGACGAAAGACCGATGTTCCAATCGCTGATCACGCTTTCCGGTCACAAGCACGCCAGACTTGGCGTTCAGCCATCGCACTTTGTCGCAATGGGCGAGGCGCTGATGTGGAGCTTTGAGCGCAAATTCGGCGCTTTTTTCACCCCCGAGTTGAGGGATTCCTGGCGAACACTTTACGCCACCGCCCAGAACGAGATGCTGCGCGCGGCTGGCCGACCGAGTTCATTCTGACAGCGGCGGACAGGGGCCAGTTTGTGAAAGATTACGTCGGACACAAATAAGACGTGCGCGACGGTACCATACTCAACGCCACATTTAGTCTTACTGCGTCACAAGGGTGGTCTGTGGATTGGACGAACTCAACAGCGTTCGGGCGAGCCGCCGTCGCATCGTCGCGATCGACTTTGGAATGTGACGTTGGATCCAGTGGCAAATCCGCGGGGTCTGCAATCTGTGGGAACGCGAGTGAACGGAATCGGCCGGGCGCGCCGAGGGAGTGCGACGCGGCTGACCGACCCCGACTTCATCGCCCGGATTGGTCACTACGACACTACGACGGACTACCCGAGGCGGTGATCAATGACCCGGAGATGATGAGCGCGTTGATCAAGCCGATGCGGGCGGACGTCGAGATCTTGGAGACCTATCGTCCCGAAGCTCCCGTGCGCCTTGCCTGCCCGACGACGCTGCTGGGCGGCGAGGACGATCCCGTCGTGCGCCCGGACCTTCTCGAGCGATGGGCAAGCCACGTGCACGCATTCGTGCCCGTGCTGCTTCCCGGCGGCCACTTCTACTTTCGCAAGTCTTTGCCGGTGTTAATCGACCTCGTGGTGTCGATACTCAGGCCGGTGCTGCGCGCGATGCCTCGCTAACGATAGCACGCGATGTGGCCCACCGCCCGACCTGCCGATGTCGCGCCTGCGCTCGGGCGCGGCGACGTGCACCTGTGGCTGGTCGAGCTGGATGGTGCCTGCGACACCGGCCGGCTGCCGGTGCTTTCCCGATGCGGAGCGCATGGTCGCGGCCGGCCACCGGGCGGATGAACGCCGCCGGCGCTACATCGTCGCGCATGCCGCCTTGCGGCAGGTGCTGCAGGCCTACGTCCACATCAGCGCCGCCGATCTGGTCTTCGCCACCAGCCGCTTCGGCAAGCCGCGCGCCGTCCTACCGCGCTTGCCGCCGATCCACTTCAGCCTGTCGCATGGCAGACGCCGATGCCTGATAGGCATCGCGCGCGGTGGGGACGTAGGAGTCGACATCGAGCCGATCGATCGCCGAGGCGACATCAGTTCCATGGCGATCGCGGTGCTCAGTGAATCGGAACACGCG